>CANNNH010000229.1 GCA_947505915.1 Comamonadaceae bacterium | reverse complement strand
CTGGTGATCACCGTGATTGCGGGCAAGGACAGCGACCTCTTGGACGCGGTGTTGCGCGTGTCAGCCTCTTTGGCCGTTGATGATCACCACTTTCATTGGGAGTGGTGGGCGCTTGGGGCCTTGGTTAGTTTGGTGTTGCTTGTCATTGCAACGACACGCCTGCGCAAGCAGCGCCAGCGTCGATTCTCCAAAGGAGGTCTGGCATGAAAAAGCTATCATTTTTTAGCGTTCAAATGGCGATTTTGGCGATGGCCAGTGCCCTTTCTGCTTGGGCTGGCCCGGGTGCGCACGGCCCGAATGGCGAACACTTGGATCAAGCGTCTTCGCCGACTGCGGGTGGGCTCGCCCGCTTAGCAGATGGCAGCGTGAATGTGCCCAAGCTCGCGCAAAGGCGCATGGGGCTGCGTACCCAATTGGCCCCTGAGTCCGAGGCCGCCGCGATGATCCAGTTACCCGGCCGGGTCGTGGCAGATCCCAATGCCAGCGGCCAAGTGCAGGCGACGCATGGTGGACGTGTTGAGCCTGGGCCGCGCGGATTGCCGATGGCGGGCCAAGCCGTCAAGCAAGGCGAGGTGTTGGTTTGGGTGCGCCATCATGCTGATCCATTTGCCTTGGCGGCCCAACAGTCACAGCGTGCCGAGTTGAAAGCTGCGCGGGACTTCGCTGAGCAGCGCCTGCGCCGGTTGGAGATGCTTGAAGGCACGGTGCCACGCAAGGACATCGACGCCGCCCGCATCGATGTCCAGTCACTGACCGAGCGTGAACAACGCATCGCAGCGAGTTTGGATGTGCGTGAGCCCTTGCGCGCACCGGTCTCGGGTGTGATTGCACGTGCCGATGTGAAGGCGGGCCAGATTGTGGACACACGCGAGGTGTTGATCGAGGTCATCGATCCTGCGCGCCTGATGGTGGAGGCCAGCACACCCGATGTGTCGCTCGGTAGTCGTTTGGGCGCAGCCCATTTGGCCGGGCTCGAGGGCGTCAAGCTGCAACTGGTCGGCGCTGCGCGGTCCTTGCGTGACGGCATGCTGCCGCTGAACTTCCGAGCTTCGGTCGCTGCTGGCGCAGCACCCTTGGCGGTAGGTCAAACCGTGACACTGGTCGCGGCGCTCAAGGAGCGGCGCAAGGGCATCGTACTGCCGGCCTCTGCTGTCGTGCGCAGCCCGTCGAACGAACCCATCGTCTGGATCAAGACGGGCGCCGAGCGCTTCATGCCGCAGCCGGTTCAGGTCCAGCCGCTAGACGCTGTCACGGTATTGGTCACCCAGGGGCTGGCCGCTGACAACCGTGTGTTGGTTCAAGGCGCGTCGCTGATCGCGCAGATCCGCTGAACCGAGGCTGCACATCATGTTCAATTGGATCGTTCAATACAGCCTGCGCAACCGTCTATTCGTCTTGGCCTTTGCAGCTTTGCTTATGGTCTATGGGGCATTGACCGCCTGGCGCACACCGGTCGACGTGTTTCCCGACCTCAACAAGCCGCTGGTGACGGTGCTGACTGAGGCCGGTGGCATGGCGCCCGAGGAGGTCGAGCAACTGGTGAGTTTTCCCATCGAGACGGCCCTCAACGGCATGCCCGGTGTTACCCGGGTGCGCTCGACTTCGGGCATTGGCCTGTCGGTCGTGTACGCCGAATTTGACTGGGGAACTGACATTTACCGCAACCGCCAGTTGGTCGCCGAGCGATTGGCGCAACTGCGCAGCCAACTGCCTGCCGAGATCACGCCCATGATGGGGCCCGTCTCGTCCATCATGGGCGAGATCATGCTGATCGCATTGCCGCTGCAAGGCGGCGAAGGCGCTGCCACGCCCATGCAGGCCCGCGAATACGCCGACTTTGTGCTGCGGCCGCGCTTGCTTGGTATCGCTGGCGTCTCGCAGGTCATTCCCATCGGCGGTGAGGTGCGCCAGCTTCGCGTGGAGCCCGATCCGGCGCGCATGGCCCAACTGGGCATAACACTCAGCCAAGTCGAGCAGGCCCTGCGCGGGTATGCCGGTAACGCCGGGGGCGGCTTCATCGACCTGAACAGCCGGGAATACCTGATTCGTCACATGGGCCGTACCCAGCGGCTGGAGGATTTGCAAGGCATGGCGGTGGCTTGGAAGGATGGGCGGCCCGTGCTGCTTGAGCAGGTGGCGCAAGTTCGCTTTGCCGCTGGCCTCAAGCGTGGCGATGCGGGTTACCAAGGGCAGCCTGCAGTGATCCTGAGCGTGCAAAAGCAGCCGGCCGCTGATACGGTCAAACTAAGTCAGCAGATTGAGCAAGCCTTAAGTGATCTTGATGCGGGCCTTCCAAAAGGTTTGGCTAAACCCCAAGTACTTTTTCGCCAGGCCGACTTTATCAAGGCTTCCGTTGGCAATGTGACGGAGGCGCTGCGCGACGGCGCGGTGATTGTGGCCATCGTGCTGTTTGCGTTTTTATTGTCTGTTCGCACTACGCTGATTTCCTTGGTCGCCATACCACTTTCGCTGGCGGTCACGGCTTTGGTCTTTCGCTGGCTCGACCAGTCGATCAACGTCATGACGCTGGGGGGTTTGGCGATTGCGATTGGTGAGTTGGTGGACGATGCCGTGGTTGACGTTGAAAACATTTTGCGTCGGCTCAAAGAGAACCGCGTCCTGGCCCAGCCGCGCTCGGTGATGGCGGTCGTGCAGCAGGCCAGCGTCGAGGTGCGCTCAGGCATTGTGTACGCCACGGTGATCGTTGTGCTGGTGTTCGTGCCCTTGTTCGCCTTGCCGGGCATCGAAGGCCGTTTGTTTGCGCCGCTGGGTATTGCTTACATCGTCTCCATCTTGGCCTCGATGGCGGTGTCCATGACAGTGACCCCGGTCCTGTGCAGTTACCTGCTTCCCAGGATGAAACAACTGGGACACGGGGACAGTCCCCTTGTGACGCGCCTAAAGGCCTGGGACCGGCGGCTGCTTAACTGGTCTTTTCCGCGGGTACGGGTCCTGCTCAGTACAGCGGTCGTGGCTGTCGCCTTGGCCGCCGCCAGTGTGCCCTTTTTCCCGCGCGCCTTCCTGCCGGCCTTCAACGAGGGCTCGCTGGTGCTGTCTCTGTTGTTCAACCCGGGCACCTCGCTGGCCGAGGCCAACCGCATGGGGGCTGTGGCTGAACAACTGATCGGGCAGGTGCCTGGCGTCAGTCAGGTGGGCCGGCGCACGGGCCGAGCTGAACTCGACGAGCATGCCGAGGGTGTGCATTCGACCGAGATTGATGTGGATTTGCACCGCGATGGCCGGCCAGTTGATCGCGAGCAAGTGATGGCACGTATCCGCAGCCAACTGGTCGTATTACCTGCACAAGTGGCCATTGGCCAGCCCATCTCGCACCGGCTGGACCATCTGCTCTCGGGCGTGCGGGCGCAAATTGCGGTCAAGATTTACGGCGACGACACCGACACCCTGCGTGGGCTGGCAGAGCAGATGCGCGGCAAACTGGCCACCATCCCTGGCTTGGTCGATCTGACTGTTGAGAAGCAGGTGTTGATCCCGCAGATCATGGTCCGGCTCGACCCGCAGCGTCTGGCGCAGACAGGTCTACCCCCAGGTGAGGCACTGCGCATCCTGAAGGCCCTGACGGACGGTGCCCACGGCTCGCAAATTGTGGACGGGGCCAGGCGCTATGACTTGGTGCTGCGACTGCCCGATAACAAGCGCAGTCCGCAGGATCTGGCACGCACGCTGGTGGATACGCCTGCCGGACGCCTGCCAGTTTCTAGCTTCGCCACGGTGACCGAAGCCGATGGCCCCAACCAAATAGGGCGCGAGAACGGCCGTCGGCGCATCGTTGTCTATGCCAACAGCGACGGCTCCGATATGGGACGCATCGTGGCAGACATCCGCCAAGCCATCGCGGCCACTGCGCTTCCCAGCGGCAGCTTTATCAATCTCGAGGGCCAGTTCCAGGCGCAGGAGCAGGCTACCGGCCAGATCGTGGGTTTGTCGATGGTGTCGCTGGCCTTCATGTTCCTGGTGCTGTACTCGCGCTATCGATCGGTG
>CANNNH010000228.1 GCA_947505915.1 Comamonadaceae bacterium | reverse complement strand
TATATTGTGTTTGACGCAGCCAGACAACGAGTAACGCTTTTTCAAGGCGTAGAAGAGGCATTAGCCCGCCTTGCCTTGAAATATCGGCTGGTAGCTGTATCAAATGGCACTGCCAACGTGTTTGTTACACCCGCCGGACCTTACTTTGATGCGGCTTTTAGCGCGCATGAGGTGGGTATCGCAAAGCCAGCTGCCAAAATTTACCATGCCGCCACGACATATTTGGGTTTGAGGCCTGAACAGGTGCTGCATATTGGAGATGACGCTATTGCCGATGCATTGGGTGCTAAAGAAGCCGGTTTACAAACGGTATGGATCAACCCAGAAGGACATCAATGGGTACATCAATCGCCACAACCTTGGACAGTGCGTGACCTTACTGAGGTGGCTGAGTACCTGCAGGTCTGAGCGGCTTGTCTATCGCGGGTTAAGGGTTTTGAATCATTGCTGATGGTTAGCCGAAAATCGGGTTTTGCTAAAGAGGCTCAAACCTCAAAGAACCTTCGCTGAAGTTACCAAGCAAGACATCCTGAATTTCAGGGTTGTTGATTTATCAGCTCATCAGATCACTATCAAGGTGATAGCATTAAAAAAGTTTAAAACTCTTTGGGACTTGCTGAATGGCTGCATCTAGTTTATTGGCTTTGATTGACGATATTGCCATGTTGTTAGATGACGTGGCTACCATGACCAAAGTGGCAGCGCGACAAAGCGCTGCATCTGCAGATGATGTTGCGGCTATGACGCAATTGGCTGCAAAAAAGACGGCAGGGGTCTTAGGTGATGACCTGGCCCTCAATGCTCAGCAAGTCACAGGTGTCAAGGCTGATCGTGAGTTGCCAGTCGTTTGGGCAGTTGCCAAAGGATCGTTACTGAACAAAGTAATCTTGGTGCCAGCTGCGTTGGTGATCAGTGCCATTGCTCCTTGGGTGATCACACCCTTGCTGATGCTAGGTGGACTTTTTTTGTGTTTCGAGGGCGCAGAAAAGTTGCTGCACACCTACTTTCAAAGTAATGATGACAAAGAAGCACATCATGCCCAGTTGGCACAAGCCGTGGCCAATGAAGAAATTAACCTGCTGGAATTTGAACAAGACAAAATCAAAGGTGCTATTCGTACTGACTTTATTTTGTCAGCTGAGATCATTGTGATCACCTTGGGGACTGCTGCAGCTGCCAGCTTTGGTCAGCAGTTGGCTGTATTGGTGGGTATTTCTTTGATCATGACCGTGGGTGTTTATGGGCTGGTTGGAGCCATTGTCAAGATTGACGATGCTGGTTTGTATCTGATCAAGCAAGGTAATGCAGTTCTTAAAGCTGTGGGGCAAGGGTTGTTGGCCTTTGCTCCATTGCTTATGAAAACCTTGTCGGTGCTGGGTACAGCTGCGATGTTCTTGGTCGGTGGCGGCATCTTGCTGCACGGCATCCCAACTCTAGGTCATACAGTAGAAAATTGGCTTATTGGAATGGGCTGGATTACAGATCTATTGAATAACTTGGCAGGTGGAGTGTTAGGACTGGTTGCCGGTTCTGTTGTTGCTGCGGTTTGGCAACTGATAAATCGATTAAAAAAGTAAGCTTTTAGAAGTTGATATTCTTTAACAGCTGTTCTTCATTCGTGACTTGCACATTTGGCACATATGCAGGCCTTGCCCCTAGCTTGTTCAGGTACTTGATCCATTACTGCAGGTGTAAACACCCCATCCATGCACCAGCAGCGTTCAGGATTGGTGCCCGTTGCTTTTGCCTTCTCCATGGCACAAAGATTGAGTTCGTGACAGATAGGGCAGCGTGAGGTGTCGACGGTGTTCATAAGCTCTGAGCCTTTATGTTTAGACGCTACATATAAATCTAAAAATTACCAACTAACAAAAATTTTTTTCATATTCATCTTGAATTCATTCATGGGTTTGAGATCTCAATCATGACTTCATTTCGTCTGAGCATAGGCAATGTCCAAGGTGGGTCATACCTAGACAATTGAGGCTGACCAATCATTTGTAAATTTCTCTTTGCAACCCAATCGAGAGCCTCTTGGGTTTTGGTTTGTACTCTCGACTGAAAATTAATTCCTGAATACCTCAACACAGCATATCGCTTAACCGAAACTTCACGTAAATTCACAGCGCTGTTTTTGGGTTTTGGAATAGTCGCCAAAGTGTATTGACTTGGCATGATGAACTTAATTAGCCACTTGTTAGCAGTTCCCATGCTCATTTCATTCATTTGAGGCTCTATGGTCACTGGGGCAGTCATGGCAATTTTTTCGCTTGACGCAGAACTGACTGCTTGGTTATTGCCAAAGATATAGTCAGCAATCAGTCTGAAACCTTTGCTGGAAGCTTGATCCATATCGCCTTCCACCATTGTTTCAGCAACTATGTAGGGAGCGTATCTGCGAATTTCAAAAGCGCCATCTGTCAGGAGAACTTCAAATTTTGGTTCTTCGATCGCCATGACGTTTCCAATCCATAAGAAGTTGAGAAAAAATAACAGTAGTAATTTCATGGTCTTCATCTCTAAACATGTCTTTCATTGTGGCACCCATATGTATTTTCCTGGGCACTGAAATTTGATACTTGTAGTTTTCTTAAGTTATCCTAAAAGTCAAAGCCAAGCTGACTTTCATTAATCCTTCTTGATGAAGTTATCTTTTTGCGTGACTGTATGGATTTTCGTGAGGCGTGTTTATCGATGACAGCTTTTTTGCCGTCGATGATCTCTGGTTTTTTTCTGATGGCGTACAAACGTTGTTTTGATTCGCGTGTGGCAGCGGCCAAATCAACCAGGGGTTCTACGATGTGACCGCTGAGCACAAGGTTATTTTTCTGTTGCTCGGGCATCAGCCAAGGTTCAAACAGCCATGTGTCTGGAACATGGCGCATGTGAGGCAGCCATCGCCTGACAAATTTTCCATAAGGATCATGGTCTTGGGCTTGCTTGATGGGGTTGTACACGCGTGTGGTGTTGATTCCCGTTGTGCCGGATTGCATCTGCAATTGGCTCCAGTGAATGCCAGGTTCATAGTCTAAAAATTGTGTTGCTAACCATTCGCCTACAGGACGCCAATGCAGCCATAAGGGATAGGCTGCGACCGAGACCAGCATCGCTCTCATGCGAAAGTTCAGCCAGCCCGTTTCTCGCAGCATGGTGACGCAGGCGTCCACCATGGGCCAACCAGTGCGCGCCTCCTTGAGCGCTTCAAAGAATTCAAGGTTGAAATCTTGCTCGCGCAGATCGTCATACCCTTGGTGCATATTGCGCCATTCGATTTCAGGTTCACTCTCGAGCTTTTGTATGAAATGACAATGCCAGTAGAGGCGACTTGTGAAAGCTGTCAAGCCTGCTCGGTGTCTACTTGCCTGCTGCGGCAGATCTGCAATGTGGGCGCGTGTTTGTTGGACAACTTCGCGCATGCTGATGCAGCCATAGGTCAAATAGGCCGACAACCTAGAGCATGCATCGGGTGCAGACAACGGTGACGAAATACCACCTCGGTATCCAATGCTGCGTGCATTGAGAAAACTGTGTAATGTTTTCAACGCATTAACACGGCCTCCAAGTTGCCGCATGGGTGGGTTGTGCTTCAAATGACTGGGAGCAACCATTGAAAATGCACTCTCATTAGGTTCGCCCCAAAAGCGCAATGTATCCACGTTTTCAACAGGCGACGCCATATGTCGCTCCCATTCGCTTTGCCAAAGGTTGCGGTTCTTCAAGCGCCGCACAACGCCAAACTGGGGGAATTCATACCAATCAACCCCGTGTACTTTGCACCATGCTGAAACTTTCAGATCGCGTGCATAAGTGAATCCATTACCTGTTTCTTCATGTGAGTACAGACCTGCAAATGGCGCGTCTTGCCAAATTCGACTCAGTACATCGGGCAATTCGCCATGATGAATTTCAATACAACCTCCTAGCGAGCGAAAATATGCGTCTAATATTTGCAATGACTCGCGCACAAATTCGAAGTGATGAAGGGCAGAGTCAGGTTGCAACCAT
>CANNNH010000227.1 GCA_947505915.1 Comamonadaceae bacterium | reverse complement strand
CTACGCACAGCTGCCCACCGATCAAGTGCCGCTGACCGAGTGCTTGCAAGACACCGTGGCCCGGGTGCTGCCGTTTTGGAACGAGTCCATCGCCCCCGCCATCCTGTCGGGGCAACGGGTGCTGGTGGCCGCCCATGGCAATTCCATCCGGGCCTTGGTGAAATACCTGGACCAAGTCTCAGAACAAGACATCGTGGGCCTGAACATCCCCAACGGCATCCCCTTGGTGTACGAACTCGACGCCCAATTGCGCCCCTTGGGGCACCGCTATTTGGGTGACCCACAAGCCGCCGGCAAGGCCGCAGCGGCAGTGGCCCAACAAGGCCGGGCTTGATGCACACAGGCCAAGCCAACAAGACGGGATGGGCCTTGCCCCAGCAAGGCCATGCACGGCACCCGTGCTCGTTGTATATTGCACACTTATTCATTCGCGGCTGCGGCAGGACAACATGGGTCAAAAACTGAAAATCGTGAGTTGGGTCTCGATTGGCGTCTTGGTGGGTTCTTTGACCACCTTGTCGCTGCATTCGGGTGCCCGCAGCGCCATGTCGCCCCTGCCCTTGGAGGAGCTGCAACAACTCGCCGCCGTGTTCAGCATGGTCAAAAGCGACTACGTTGAAGCAGTCGATGACAAAAAGTTGATCTCCGACGCCATTGCCGGCATGGTGTCCAGCCTGGACCCGCATTCGCAATACTTTGACAAAAAATCCTATAAAGAGTTTCGCGAAGGCACCGCTGGCCGGTTTGTGGGCGTGGGCATCGAAATCACCCAAGAAGACGGTTTGGTCAAAGTGGTCTCCCCCATCGAAGGCTCTCCCGCCGACCGGGGCGGCATCAAGTCGGGCGACCTGATCACCAAGGTGGACGACACCGCCGTGCGCGGCCTGAGCCTGAATGAAGCTGTCAAACGCATGCGCGGCGAGCCGCGCACCAAAGTGGTTTTGACCATTTTCCGCAAGTCCGAAAACCGCACCTTCCCCGTCACCATCGTGCGCGAAGAGATCAAAGTGGTCAGCGTCAAAGGCAAGCCCATCGAGCCCGGCTATGGTTGGGTGCGGCTGACCCAGTTCCAAGAGCGCACGGTCGAGGACATGGTCAAAAAGTTGGAAGACATTTACAACCAAGACCCACAGCTCAAAGGCTTGGTGCTGGACTTGCGCAACGACCCCGGCGGCTTGCTCGATGCGGCGGTGGCGGTGTCGGCTGTCTTTTTGCCAGAGGATGTGACCGTGGTCTCCACCAACGGGCAGCTTGAAGAAAGCAAATACGTTTACAAGGCCTCGCCCCAGTTTTATCTGCGCCGTGGGGCCGACCCGGTGCGGCGCTTGACAGAAACGACCAAGGGCATCTACAAAAAGATACCGCTGGTGGTGTTGGTGAATGAAGGCTCAGCCTCGGCCAGCGAAATCGTGGCCGGCGCTTTGCAAGACCACAAACGCGCCACCGTGATGGGCAGCCAAACCTTTGGCAAAGGCTCGGTGCAAACCGTGCGCCAACTGGGCCCCGACACGGCCCTCAAAATCACCACTGCGCGCTACTACACACCCAGCGGGCGCTCGATCCAAGCCAAAGGCATCTTGCCCGATGTGTTGATCGACGACACCTTGGAGGGCAGCCCCTATGCCGTTTTGCGCACCCGCGAAGCCGACCTGGAGAAACACCTCAACAGCGGCCAAGGCGCCGAGGTGAAAGACCCGGCGCGTGAAAAGGCCCGCGAAGCGGCCCTTAAGCGCCTGGAGGAAGAATCCAAAAAGCCCAACAGCGAGCGCCGCCCGCCTGAGTTGGGGAGCGCAGAGGACTTTCCGCTGCAGCAAGCGATCAACCAACTCAAAGGTCGCCCGGTGGTGGTCAGCAAGACCCAGACCGAACGGCCCGCCGAGAAAAAGGAGCAATGACCGACGACCAGTTGTTGCGCTACTCTCGCCACATCTTGCTCGATGAGGTGGGTGTAGAAGGCCAGCAACGGTGGCTAGCTGCCCATGCCCTGGTGATTGGTGCCGGGGGTTTGGGCTCCCCGGTGGCCTTGTACTTGGCCGCCAGCGGGGTCGGCCACATCACGGTGGTGGATCACGACAGCGTGGACCTGACCAATTTGCAGCGCCAAATTGCCCACACCACGGCCCGCGTGGGTCAAACCAAATCCAGCTCAGCGGCGCTGGCCATGCAAGCCCTCAACCCCGATGTGCAGGTGCACGCCCTGACCGAACGGGCCGATACCGCGTTGCTTCACCGCTTGGTGGCTCAAAGCCAGGTGGTGATCGATTGCTGCGACAACTTTGAAACCCGTCAAGCGGTGAATGCCGCCTGCGTGCAACACCGGGTGCCACTGGTCTCGGGCGCGGTGATTCGCTGGGATGGCCAGGTCACGGTGTTTGACGCCCGCGCCAGCGACTCACCCTGCTACGCCTGCGTGTTTGCGCCGGACCAACCCCCTCCCGAAGTGCAATGCGCCACCATGGGCGTGCTGGCCCCCTTGGTGGGGGTGATTGGCAGCTTGCAAGCCGCCGAGGCCCTCAAACTGCTCGCGGGCGTGGGAACCAGCTTGATGGGTCGCTTGCAAATGCTGGATGGTCGGCACATGGCTTGGAGTGAATTGCGCTTGCTGCGCCAACCCGATTGCCCGGTGTGCGGCAGCGGCCACACGCACTGATCAACTCTCACTTCATGGGCACGGCCCATGGCGTTGGCGAAATTCGCGCGGGCGCATGGCCTGGGGCTGACCAAACAAACCCAGGCGGTTGATGGCGGCCTGCTGCTGCTGAAACACATAGGGACCAGGGTCGCGGCGAAATTGGTATGACCAGGCATGGCCTTGCGCCACCAAACGCGCGCCCACGTCCTCACCATTGACAAACACGTTGGCCAACCACCGGCCATGGTCATCCACATCATTCAATTGCACGGTCACACGCTGGCCCCACACCAGCCGGGCCAAGGCCTCGCGCGACTGCAAGCCCCAGGCTTGGCACACCTCGGGGGCGTCAATGCCTTTGATGCGCAATTTCTGGCTGGCCCCGCCCTTGGCGGGTTGTACATGCAAGGTGTCGCCATCGACCACTTTCGTGACCCAGCCCACCCATTGCGATGCGGGCTTGGCAAGGGCTGCGGTCTGCGCCACGGGTTGCAAGGGCGGGTCCCCGCCACCGGCCAAAGCCACAGGCGCTGCGGCCAGGGCCACCCAAGGCCAGCACTGCCACAGGCACAACAGGCCCCTGGCCCGGCCAACGATCGGTGGATGTTGCAAATGACCCATGGTGAGGGGCGGCCCAATCTCCGGTGTTGTGGGGGCAGTTGGGGTTAAGGTTGAGGGCTCGGCCAAGGGGCGGTGACGATCCACCCCTCCAAAGGGTCGAGTTGCGCGGGCAAACCGCACAAGGGGTCGCCTTGCGCGCGACGCTGTGCGGCCCAGGCGGCTTGCATCAAACACAACACCGCGTCCAAGCTGTCGGCGCTGGCGTCCTCTGCCAAAGCGTCGCGTTGGGCATGGCTGAGCACCAAGCGCATCTCCAAGGCCTGGCCCATTTCCATGGCATGGATCAGGTCTTTGCGGGCGATCAAACGCTCGGGCGTTTGTTTGGCACGGTCATCGCTTTTGTAACTGCGCCCACCCAGCAGCGCACGGGCCAGCAAGCCTGGATAGGCCTCCAAAGCCACGCGGCGGGGGTCACCCGCATGCAAACCCGGGAAATGCACCCCGGCTTGGATCAACACGGGCACGCCCGCATGCAGCATGAAGGCCACGGGCGGGTTGACCCATTTCATCGACGGGCTCGAACCCGCAGGGCCATCGGTGGCACGGTGGGCAAACTTGTGGCCCACGGGCCTGGCATCGCAAAAGGCTTTGAAGGTGGCGCGAATTTGTGCGCGATCCAAGGTCGCGTAATGGTCCATGCAAGCGCGCCAGGTCTGGGGCCAATTCAACTGCGCCACCAATGCACGCGGCAGGCCAAAGGGCAGATCAAAGCCACCCACCCAGTCGCCATCTTGCGCCATCAACTGACCCCACTCAGG
>CANNNH010000226.1 GCA_947505915.1 Comamonadaceae bacterium | reverse complement strand
TGTCGGTCAACGCCGAGGACTTGACGGTCACGGTGCAGCCCGGCGTGACGCGCAAGCAGCTCAACGAAGAGATCAAAAGCACGGGCTTGTTTTTCCCGATCGACCCGGGTGCGGACGCCAGCATTGGCGGCATGAGCGCCACCCGCGCCAGCGGCACCAATGCCGTGCGCTACGGCACCATGCGCGAAAACGTGCTGGGCCTGGAGGTGGTGACCGCTTCGGGCGAGGTGGTCCGCACCGGCACGCGGGCCAAAAAGTCTTCAGCCGGTTACGACTTGACGCGCTTGATGGTGGGCAGTGAAGGCACGCTGGGCGTGATCACCGAAGTCACCTTGAAGCTCTACCCCTTGCCCGAGGCGGTGTCGGCGGCAACCTGCTCGTTCCCCAGCATCGAGGCGGCGGTGCGCACCACCATCCAGGTGATTCAAATGGGTGTGCCGATTGCCCGCGTGGAGTTGATCGATCAGCATTCGGTGCGCATGGTCAACGCCTACGCCAAACTGGGTTTGCGCGAAGAGCCGATGCTGCTCATGGAGTTCCATGGCACACCGGCCAGCGTGAAAGAACAGGCCGAAACGGTGCAAGCGATTGCCGACGAGTTTGGTGGCCAGGCCTTTGAGTGGGCGATGACCCCCGAAGAGCGCACCCGTTTGTGGGCCGCCCGCCACAACGCTTACTTTGCCGCGGTGCAAAGCCGCCCCGGTTGCCGCGCCATCAGCACCGACACCTGTGTGCCCATCAGCCGCTTGGCCGATTGCTTGCTCATTTCCGTGGCCGAGGCCGATGCCTCAGGCATCCCCTACTTTTTGGTCGGCCATGTGGGGGACGGCAATTTCCACTTTGGCTATTTGATCGACCCCAACGACCCTCAAGAGCGGGCCACGGCAGAGGCGCTCAATCAGAAGTTGGTGGAGCGCGCCCTCAGCATGGAGGGCACCTGCAGTGGCGAGCACGGCATTGGTCTGCACAAGATGGACTTTTTGCTGGCTGAGGCGGGCGCACCGGCGGTAGAGATGATGCGCACCATCAAGCGCGCGCTGGACCCGCACAACATCATGAACCCGGGCAAAATCTTTTTGCTCTGATCAGTCGCTTGGGGTGGGTCGGGCCAGCAACAAGGCTTGTGACTCGCGCACCAATTGCTGCGGGTCAAAGGGTTTGAGCAGCAAGGCGTTGATGCCGGCGGCGCGAAAGTTGGCCAAGTCAACCGGACTGACATCGGCGGTCAGTCCCATCACCGCGGTTTTGCCCCGGGGGGCGGGCATGGCGCGCAGGGCATGGGTGGCATCGGCGCAGTTGAGCTCGGGCCTCACCAAGTCCATGAACACCAAATCAAAGTCTTGCGTTTGCAGCGCTTGCAAGGCTTGCAGCCCGTCACCGGCCTCGACCACGGTGCATTGGTGCCAGGCGTTTTTCAGCACCTGGGTGACCAATAAGCGGTTGAGGCGGTGGTCGTCGACCACCAAAAACCGCCATGCTTTGTCGGCCTGAACCAAAGGTTTGTCGCTGCTGCTGATGTGCTCGGGGGCGCTGCTGGCGCGCAAGGGCAGGGTGAACCAAAACCGCGAGCCCCGACCCAGCTCGCTCTCAAAGCCCATGTGTCCGCCCAGCAGTTGCACCAGGCCATGGCTGATGGCCAGGCCCAGGCCGTTGCCCCCGTATTGGCGTTGGATGTCTTGGCTGGCCTGGGCGAAGCGGCCAAACAAATTCGTTTGGTCTTCGCTGGCGATGCCAATGCCGGTGTCGTGCACGGCAAACATCAGGCCCTCGGGGTGGACCACCACATGCAGCCGCACATGGCCTTGTCCGGTGAACTTGAGCGCATTGCCCAACAGGTTGACCAAGATTTGCATCAAGCGGTGGCGGTCCCCGCTGACCCAGGTGGGCACGCCGGGGGCGACCTCCAATTGGTAGGCAATCGCCATGCTTTGCACTTTGGGCGCAAACAAATCAAACGCATGGCCGATGGTGGCATGCAGGTTAAAGACCTCTTGTTGGGCATTGAGCCGCCCGGACAGAAACTGTGAATAGTCCAACACATCGTTGATCACCGTCATCAAGTGATCGGCCGATTGCCGGGTGTGTTCCAGCAATTGCTGGGCCCGCGGCTTGTCGCTGGTGCGCGACATCAACAGGCTGTTGAAACCCAAGATGGCGTTCATCGGTGTGCGCAGCTCGTGGCTGACGGCGGCAATGAAGTGCTCGCGCAAGGCCTGGGTGTGCTCGAGGTCGAGACGGGTTTGCTCGAGCTCGTTTTGCCGTGTTTGGCTCTCGGTCAGGTTGCGGCGATGTTGTCGGTCATACACCAGCGGCACGACCATCAAGGTCAGGCAGTTGATGGCTATTGAAGCAAAAGCATAAAAATCTTGTTGATCACCGCTCACGGGCAGCGCTATCCCCGTGCCGCTCCACGTCATCCAGGCCAGTGTGATGGTGGTGAGCCACGACACCAGCAGCCACAGCAAGCCGTGTGCTGGGCCCATCACGTAGTAGGCCATCACCGGGACCAGCATCAACCACACCAATCGCAGCGAAAACACACCGCCTGAGACGCGCGCGGCATTGAACAAATAGGCCACACTCAAAAAACACATCAGACCCAAAACGGTGTTGAGGGCCACGCCACGGTGCATCAACCACAGCAAACCCAGGATCAACAAGGCAAAGCCCACTTGCATGGTGGAGCCGTGGCGGTAGGGGTTGAACAAGGAAAACGTCAGCGACACCACCACCAACATCATCATGCACAGAAACACAAACGGCATCTTGTCGCTGCGAAAGCTGGCTGGGAGCAGCGCGACCCAATCCCCGCCTAGCCACTGCCGCCACGGGGCTTTCATGCGAGCCCCCTTTGGGTTGCTGCGCCCAGGGCTTGTGAAACTGTGCGCACCAATGCTTTGGGGTTGATGGGCTTGTGCAGCACCATGTCCATGCCCGCTTGCAAGGCCTGTTGCTCGTCCAAGGGGTTGGTGTTGGCGGTCAAGGCCACGACGGGCATGTGGCACCAGGGCGCAGGCAGTTGGCGCAGCGCCCGCGTCAGGGCCAGGCCGTCCATGTCGGGCATCACCATGTCCACCAAAGCCAGGTCAAAGTGTTGCGCCTGCAACAGCGCCAGCGCCTGCGCGCCCGAGCTGGCGGTGCTCACCCGGGCCTGGGGCCACACCGCATGGATTTGCACGGGGGTGAGCATCAAATTCATCGCGTTGTCGTCGACCACCAGCACGTCAAACACGGCGCTATCGGGCAGGTGGGTTGGCGGCGCAATGGCCGCGGCCTGCGGCGTGGCTGCGGGCCACTCGAGCCAAAACACCGAACCTCCGCCGGGCTGGCTGTGCACCCCGATTTGCCCGCCTTGCAACACCACCAAGCGCTCGCACAAGCTCAGCCCCAAGCCGGTGCCGCCAAAGTCTTTGGTGGTTTGCAAGTCGGCCGACTCAAAGCGGTTGAAGATGTGGGCTTGGCGTTGCAAGGCAATGCCGCGACCCGTGTCTTTGACTTGCACTTGCAGGTGTTGGTTGAGCCAAGCCACGTGTATCTCGACTTGGCCCTGCGCGGTGAACTTGATGGCGTTATCGACCAAGTGGCGCATCACCTGGCACAGCCGGGGGCCATCGATCCACACCGCCTGTGGCACGTCGTCTGCAAAGTGGAGTTGCCATGCCAAACCCTTGTCCAAGGCTTTTTGTCGCAGGGGTGAGAGCGACTCGCTGAGCAGGGGGCGCAGTTCGCAAGCATTGGGAAAAAAAACCATTTGCCCGCTTTGCAGCTGCGAGAAATCCAAAATGTCGTTGACCACTTGAAGCAGGCGTTCTGTGGAGCGGCGGATGTGGCCCACGGTCTCCAGGCCTTCGGGGTCATGGGCAAACTCGTCTTGCAGCAAACCGTTCAAGCCCAAGATGGCGTTCATGGGGGTGCGCAGCTCGTGGCCCATGGCGGCCACAAACTCGTCCTTGTGGGCTTGTGCCACCCGCATATCGGCATGCACTTGCACCAAGTCTTGGTTGCGCGCTT
>CANNNH010000225.1 GCA_947505915.1 Comamonadaceae bacterium | reverse complement strand
TGGCTTGATGGCGCCGCCCTCACCCCTGAACACTTGGTTCTGGGACCTCTACAGCAAAGCCAACAATGTCTACCCTGTGCAAGCGCCCTACCGCATGGCGCAAGCCTTAATGGGCCTGAAGTTAGCTGCCGAGAAAGCTATGGCCGCCAACAAGGGTAAAAAACCGTCTACCGAAGTGTTGGCCGCCTCTCTTCGGGGCAGTGAGTGGATGTCGCCTGGCGGCAAGATTCGCATGGCACTCTCCAATGGCCAACAAGCCATTCAAGACGCTGCGATTGGTCGCACAAAGTGGGATGCCAGCAAAAAAATGGTGGTGCTCAACGACATTCAACGCTTTGACGCAGAGTGTGTGAATCCGCCGTTGAATGTAAAGTCCGAAGTCTGGCTGAAGTCTGGCTTTGCCGGTGCCAAGTGCCATGCCAAGCCTGCAGCCGCGGCAAAAACGGCCAATAAAAAACCTGCCAAATAAAAAGCCCTTGTGAACTTAGCACTCACCATTGCCATTGATGGCGTGACCTATGCGTCATGGCTGTTCATCGTCGCCCTCGGTCTGACCTTGGTGTTTGGCGTCTTGAAAATCCTCAATATCGCGCATGGCAGTTTCTACGCCTTGGGTGCATACGTCACCGCAACATTGGTGTCCTTGGCGGCTTCGTGGGCCTTGCCGCCTGCCATGTCCTTGGTGGCGATGTTGCTGGCCGCGGTGTTGGTGGCCGTTTTGGTCGCCCCTTTGACCGAGCGCGGCTTGTTGCGGTTTTTTTATGGCCGTGATGAGGTCTTATTGGTGCTGGTCACTTACGCTATGTTTTTGATGATGGAAGACCTCACCAAATTGATTTGGGGTGCCAATCCTTTCTATGTGTCCGAGCCCTATGGCATGTTTGGCAACATTGACATCGGCAACCAAACCTATGTGGGCTATGACTTCATGTTGGTGGCGCTCGCCGTGGTGGTGGGCTTGGGCGTTTGGTGGGGCTTGAACCGCACACGCTTTGGCAAGATTGTGACTGCCGTGATTCACAGCGCCGAAGTCGCCTCCAGCATGGGTATACAGGTGTCGCGTGTCTATATGTTGGCGTTTGCTGTGGGCATCTTTTTGGCCGCCTTGGGCGGCGCCTTCACCGCGCCTATGTTGTCGGTGCAACCAGGCTTGTCGGTCGGCGTCATCATCATCTCGTTTGCGGTGGTCATCATTGGCGGTTTGGGCAGTATCGAGGGCGCGGCCATCGGCGCTTTGATTGTGGGCTTGGCCCGCGCCTTGGCGGTGCATGTGTGGCCAGTGGCCGAATTGTTCTCGGTGTATTTGGTCATGGCCTTGGTGCTGATGTTTCGCCCACAAGGTTTGTTTCAGCGCATACAAGCGCGAAAAATTTAAGCCATGACGCTGAGCGCTTTGTTACTGCGAGCTTTGGTCGTGCTGCTGGTGTTGGCTGGTGCGGGCTATGCCCTGCCCTCGTGGATGCAATTCATGCTCACCATGGCCATGGCCAATGGCTTGGTGTCCTTGGGCATTGTGTTGCTCATGCGTGGTGGTGTGGTGGCTTTTGGCCAAGGCCTGATGTCGGCTATCGGTGGTTATGCCGCTGCCTTGGTCTTTTTGAATTGGGGTATTACCGACGCGGTCTTGCTCGCATTGCTTGGCGGCATTAGCGCCATGCTCATCACCGCGCCTTTTGCACCTTTGCTGGCACGCTACCGAGGCATTTTCTTTTCTATGCTGACCTTGGCGTTGTCCATGGTCGGCTATGGCTTGCTGGTGAAAACCGAGTCATTGGGTGGCTCGGACGGCTTCAATATGGGCCGCGTCACGCTCTTTGGTCAGGCGCTGGCAGATGACGAGGTGCGTTTTGGGTTGTATGCCACCACCCTGGTCTTGACATTGGTAAGCGCGGTGTTGGTGAGAATTTATTTTTTATCCAGCCGAGGCTTGGTTACCCGTGCGGTGCGTGACAACGAATTGCGTGTGGAGTATTTAGGCGGCTCTGTCAGTCAAACCATGAGCTTGAACTTCGTCTTGGCCGCATTTCTAGGCGGCATGGGTGGCGCTTTGGCGGTGATGGTGCTGGGGCACATTGACCCCAACTTCAGCTACTGGACCACCTCCGGCGAGTTTGTGTTTGTGGCCATCTTGGCGGGCAGCCAAAGCGTGGTGGCGGTGATGTTGTCGTCATTGGTGCTGGAGATGGTGCGTTCTTTTTCCAGCGCGTACTTTCCCAACACCTGGCAATTGGCGCTGGGTATTTTTCTGTTGCTGGTGATTCGCTTCATGCCGCTGGGCTTGGGCTCTTTGTGGAGCAAGACTGAAAAACCGTCGGAGAAACAGTCATGAGCGACGCACTGCTGTTGCACGCCCAAGGCTTGAACAAACAATTTGGCGCGGTGGTGGCCGCTCAAGACGTGAATGTGCGCGTCAAGTCCGGCGAGCGGGTGAGTTTGATTGGCAGCAACGGTGCAGGCAAGACCACGTTTGTGAACATGATCACCGGCTATGTCCGCGCCGACAGCGGCAGCATATTGCTGGATAACACCGACATCAGTCGCATGAGTCCTCGCCAAATCACCCGCATGGGCGTGGCGCGGTCGTTTCAAATCCCGCAGCTCTACCCCAGCATGACGGTGTTGGAAAACATGCTGGTGGCTTTGGCCTGCCATGAAAATCGTTTGTCCACTTGGTTGGCTGCTGGCACCTCTGCACGGGTGTTGCGAGCAGACGAGGTGTTGTCGCGCTTTAACCTGCTCAAGCACCGTGACCGCTTGGTGTCCGAGTTGCCAGGCGGCCTTCGCAAACTCATTGACATCGCTTTGGCCATGACCGGTGCGCCGCGCTTGTTGCTGTTGGACGAACCCACCAGTGGTGTGGCGGCAGAAGAAAAATTTCCCATGATGGACACCATCATGCTGGCCTTAGAGGGTCAAGCCTTGACCGTTCTGTTTGTGGAACACGATATGGACATCGTCAACCGCTACTGCGACCGCGTGGTGGCGTTTTACAGCGGCCGCATCATTGCCGACGATGTGCCTTCGGTGGCGTTGGCGCAAACCGATGTGCGCCGCTACGTCACCGGCGAGCGACTGCCCGAGGACGCGCCCCATGCTTGAGCTTCGCGATGTGCATGTTGATATCGCTTCCGCGCAAGTCTTGCGCGGACTGCGCTTGCAAGTGGGCAAGGGGCAGATGGTGGGCTTGGTCGGGCGCAACGGTGCCGGCAAAACCAGCACCTTGCGCAGCATCATGGGTCATTTGACGCCACACACAGGGCAGATTCTTTTTGACGGCCAAGACTTGGTGCAGATGCCTGCCCATGTGCGAGCCGGTTTAGGCATCGGCTATATGCCCGAAGACCGCGGCTTGGTGCCTGAACTGACCGTGGAAGAGAACATGGTGTTGCCCTTGTGGGTCAGCCCCACACTTGATTTGAGCAAGCGTTTGAACTGGGTTTACGAGGTCTTGCCCGAGCTCAAGGCCATGTCCGATAGGCGGGCTTTGTTGCTGTCGGGTGGTCAACAAAAAATGGTGGCGCTCGCCCGTGCCTTGGCGGTGGGCACGCGGTTGTTGCTGCTTGACGAGCCTTTTGAGGGTGTGGCGCCGGCCCTGTCCATGCGTTTGTCCGAGGTGATGGGTAAGTTGAAGTCCACCGACTTGTCGGTCTTGATTGCCCAATCGGATATCAACCATGCCAACGATTTGTTGGACGCGCAAGTTGTGATCGAGCGTGGTGCCAACGCCGCTTGATCTCCCGTCATTGCGTCTTGTTGTCATTGCGAGCGAAGCGAAGCAAACCCCCTCCTCTAAGCGCGTCAGAGCCAAGGGCTGCTCGCTCCGGGCTTGCGGTGCAGGTCGGCCGCCGCCGACGTTGTGTAAGCATGGAGGCGAGGCCGAACCTGTGGTGCGAGTCAGAAGGGTTCAGCAGTTTGCTTCGGCCTGTGGCCTCGCAATGAGAGGGGATTGCCTCGCTGCGCTCGCAATGACGAGGGTCAGTACAAAAACACCTTGCCGGGGTTCATGATGTTTTTCG
>CANNNH010000224.1 GCA_947505915.1 Comamonadaceae bacterium | reverse complement strand
GATCTGGGCGCTGCCCAGGCCTTGCACCGACAAGGCGTCATCGATTTCGGTGGTTTGCGAGTCGTCGATGGAGTAGGCCTGCACGTCGGCCAGCGGCAAATCATTGCTGGCGCTGGGCGCTTGCAGCGCTGGAAACTGGGTGCCTTTGGGGAAGTTCTCAAACAAAAACCGCTGCCAATGGAACTCGTAGGCCGAGGTGATGGCGCCTGCGCGTTGCAGCAAAGCCAGCGGTGCCATTTGGGTGGCGCGGGCAGCTTGAACCACGGCTTTGTATTCGGGCCCGTTTTTGTCGGGCTTGAACAAAATTTTGTACAACTGCGCCAACACCGGCTCTGGGCATTGGCCCTCGCCCAAGGCCAAGGCCCAGGCATCGATTTGCGCCAGTTGCTGCTTTTTCTTCTCGATCGCCACCAGGGCTTGTTGGATCACCTCGGCCGCAGCTTTTTTGAAGCGGCCGCGCCCAGCGCGGCGAAAGTAATGCGGGGCGTCGAACAAGCGCAACAAAGTGGCGGTTTGTTGGACCAAGCTGGCATTGGCGCTGAAGTACTCGCGCGCCAAGTCGGCAAAGCCAAACTCGTCGGCGGGGGCAAACTCCCAGGCCAGGTCGAGCTCTATGGTTTGGGCCAAGGCGTTGGCCTCGCGCATCAAATCGGCGGGGTTGGGTTGGTCAAACTTGATCAGCACCTGGGCCGACTTGACTTTGACGCGTTTGCCCGTCTCCAGCTCAATTTGGGCGGAAGCCTCGGCCTCGGACAGGACTCGACCGGTCAGAAATTTTCCGGCATCTTCAAACAGTGCATACATGCGCAGATTGTCCCACGCGCCCATGCCACTGCCCGTTTCAGGGCATGGCGCTGCCCCAACCCAGGTAGCTGGTCAAGCTGGTCAAATGGTCATCAAAATCGCTCAGGCCATGGTCCGATCCGGGGATCAGGCGCAGCGTGGCCTGGGGGTAGCGGGCCACCATTTCGCGCCAGTCAAGCACCTCGTCGCCTTGGGCCACGATGGCCAGCACCTGGCTGGGGTCGGCCCCCGGCGCCGTGCGGCCCGCTGGCCAGGGCTGGGTGACCGATGGGCCAGCGCCACCCACATACAAATCGCGCAATTCATCGACAAAATGGGCCTGGAAGAAAAGCGTTTCTTCGGGTTGGTGCCATTGGGGGTGCAGCCCAATGTGGGCGGCCAAATCGCGCGCGGGGTTGACTGCGGGGTTGAGCAGCACGGTTTTGCAGCCCCAGCGGGCCCCCACCCAGGTGGCATAAAAGCCGCCCAGGGAGGAACCGACCACCGCCATGTTCGCGCGGGGCCAGTCGCGCAGGCCTTGGGTGATGAGGGCCGCCGCCGCTTGGGGCGACGCGGGCAACTGCGGGCACCACCAGGTCACGCTGGGTTGGTGCTGCTGCACCCAAGCGGCCAAGCGCTGGGCTTTGGCCGACAGCGGCGAGGAGCGAAAGCCGTGCAAATAGAGCAAATGGGTGATGGCCATGACCGATAATCGCACGCCATGCCCATCGTGATCGAAAAGCCCCACCTCTTGCACCGCTTGGCGCATGTCTTTCGGGGCTATGACAGCCAATTGGCCTTGGCGGTGATGGCACTGGCCTTGGCCGGCCTGATCACCATGTATTCCTCGGGCTTTGCCAACGGTGCCCGTTTTTGGGACCACGTGCGCAACCTGTCCTTGGCTTTTGTGATCATGGTCGTGGTGGCGCAAATCCCGCCCCAGCGCTTGATGACTTTTGCGGTGCCGCTGTATACCGTTGGCGTGGCCTTGCTGATTGCCGTGGCCTTGTTTGGCTTGACCAAAAAAGGCGCGCGCCGTTGGTTGAACGTGGGCATGGTGATTCAGCCCAGCGAAATCCTCAAAATTGCCATGCCTTTGATGCTGGCCTGGTGGTTCCAAAAGCGCGAGGGGCAGTTGCGGTCGCTGGACTTTGCCGTGGCCACCGTGTTGCTGGTGGTGCCGGTGGGTTTGATCGCCAAGCAACCCGATTTGGGCACCGCGATTTTGGTGCTGGCAGCGGGCCTGTATGTGATTTTCTTCGCAGGGCTGCGCTGGATCTGGATTTTGCCGCCGATCGCCTTGGGCTTGGTCGGGGTGGTGTTGCTGGTCTGGTTTGAGCCCACGCTGTGCGCCGACGGGTTTCGCTGGCCCTTGCTGCGTGAATACCAACAGCAGCGCGTGTGCACCCTGCTAGACCCCGGGCGAGATCCCCTGGGCAAGGGTTTTCACATCATCCAGGGCATGATTGCGATCGGCTCGGGCGGTATTTTTGGCAAGGGTTTCATGCAGGGCACGCAAACCCATTTGGATTTCATCCCTGAGCGCACCACCGACTTTATTTTTGCCGCCTATGGTGAAGAGTTCGGTTTGTTTGGCAACCTATTGTTGTTGGTTGGCTTTACCGTGCTGGTATTGCGCGGTTTGGCCATTGCCTTAGAGGGCCCGACCTTGTTTGCGCGCTTGCTCGCGGGCAGTGTCACCCTGATCTTCTTCACCTATGCCTTTGTCAACATGGGCATGGTCAGTGGGATCTTGCCGGTGGTGGGCGTGCCTTTGCCGTTCATCAGCTATGGCGGCACGGCCATGGTCACCCTGGGACTGGGGGTGGGCATTTTGATGTCGATCGCGCGCTCCAAGCAGTTGGTTCAGTCATGACCCCAGCCTTGCCCCCCGTCGCCATCGTCGGTGTGGGCAATATGGGGGGCGGCATGGCGCGCCGGTTGTTGGCCCAAGGCGTGGCCGTGCAGGTGTGTGACATCGATGCCGACAAAACCCAGGCCTTGCAAGTTTTGGGTGCCCAAGTCGCCGCCTGCCCAGCCCATTTGGTCGGCGTGGCCCACTTCTTTATCGTTTGCGTGGTCACCGCCGCGCAGGTCAACGACGTGTTGTGGGGCGAACAGGGTTTGGCCGCACATCTCGTTGCCGGCGACACCGTCATGCTGTGCCCCACCATCGCCCCCCAAGACACCGAGGCCGTAGCGGCGCGCTTGACCGCGCAGGGCGTGGCCACCTTGGATGCACCCATGTCGGGCGGCCCCCAAAGGGCTGAGCAAGGCACCATGAGTCTGATGGTGGCGGGTGCGGATGCGGTGTTTGAGCGCCACCAAGACATCTTGAATGTTTTGGCGCAACCCGTTTTCCGCATTTCGCAGCGCGTGGGCGACGGCGCGCGCACCAAACTGGTCAACAACTTGCTGGCGGGCATCAATCTGGTGGGGGCTGCCGAGGCCTTGGCTTTGGCCGAGCGGTTGGGCTTGGATGCTGAGCGCACCTTGCAGGTGATGGCGGCGTCCAGCGCCCAAAGTTGGATCGCCAGCGACCGCATGCCCCGCGCCTTGGGCGGCGACTTTGCGCCGCGCGCCCACATGACTTTGCTGGAAAAAGACACTGCGCTGGCGGTGCAAGCGGCCGAATCAGCGGGTTTTACTGGCCCTTTGGGGCCTTTGGCTGCGCAGGTGTTTGCCCGGGCCAGTGCCGCGGGTTTGGCCGAGTGGGACGATGCCGCGGTGTTGACCTACCTGCGCGGGCGGTCTTAGGCGGCCCAAACCGGGCCTGCCAGCGCGCTGAAAGGGCATGTTGCCCGCCGCCATCGCCAGGGGTGGTGGCGCTCCTACAATGAAGCCATGATTTCACGCGAACCCACCCTCGAGCGACTGACCATCGCACAAAACCTGCTCCTCACCCCTTACGGTTTGGACGAATCCCACCTGACCCAAGCTTTGTCGGCCATCCGTGCCCACCAGGTGGATGACGCGGACTTGTACTTTCAGTACACCCGCTCCGAAGGTTGGAGCTTGGAAGAGGGCATTGTCAAAACCGGCTCGTTCAGCATCGACCAAGGCGTGGGCGTTCGTGCCGTCAGCGGCGAGAAAACCGCCTTTGCCTATTCCGACGATATTTCCCTGGCCTCGTTGATGGACGCGGCGCACACGGTGCGCAGCATCGCCTCGGCGGGTTTGAGTGCCAGCACCAAGGTACCGGCAAGGGTCATCGCGCCCAGTCGCCAGCTTTACCACG
>CANNNH010000223.1 GCA_947505915.1 Comamonadaceae bacterium | reverse complement strand
CGCATTATCTAGCTTTAGAGGCAAAGTCGCATCGATGATTTTTCAAGAGCCCTTGCTTGCCCTTGATCCGGTCTACACCGTTGGCGCTCAAATCACTGAAGCGATTTTGCGTCACGAAAACATCAGCCAAAGCGAGGCGCGCGCGCGCGCGCTGTCGTTATTCGAACGTGTGCGCATCCCCAGCCCCGAGCGACGTCTAGACGCGTATCCTCACGAAATGTCGGGTGGCATGCGTCAGCGCGCCATGATTTCGTTAGCGCTTGCAAGCGAACCGCAATTGCTGTTGGCAGACGAACCCACCACGGCACTCGACGCAACGGTACAGATTCAAATTCTCTTGCTGTTGCGTGAGCTACAACGCGAGTTGGGCTTGTCTGTCATTTTTGTGACCCATGACATCGGGGCTGCCGTTGAAGTGGCAGACCGTATCGCCGTGATGTATGCGGGTAGAATAGTCGAACAAGGCACGACTCGAACCATCATGCGTTCGCCGCGCCACCCCTACACGCGCGCTTTACTCAAAAGTCTGGCGCACGGCGCCGTTAAGAAAGGCACACGCTTAGAGACCATTTCAGGCTCGCCACCCGACTTGACCAAGCTGCCGCCTGGGTGCGCCTTTGCAGAGCGATGCAGCTTGGCACTTGAAGCCTGCAAACAGACCGTGCCTGAGTTGGTCTGGCTGACACCTGACCACAGCGCGCGTTGCCTGCGCACCGAACAAACCGCGGTACCTCTTTAACCCGCTGCGACTCACTGCAGGGTGCGTTCAAAGACGAACTTACCATCGCGCCAGTCAACGGGCACCACATCTTTGGGGCCAAACTTACCTTGAAGAATAAGTTTGGAAATTGGATTTTCCAGGTTCTGCTGAATCGCGCGCTTCAGGGGCCGGGCGCCGAACACGGGATCAAACCCACCGCGGGCAAGTTCTGCCAACGCAGCGCTTGACACCTCAAGTACCATCTCTTGTTGAAGCATTCTTGAGGCCAAGCGTTGAAGCTGAATCTCGGCAATCTTCTCAATATGCTGACTTTGAAGCGCATGAAACACGACAATCTCGTCGATACGATTCAAAAACTCAGGGCGAAAATGCTGTTTGACCTCTTCCCAAACCATTTCTTTGATCATTTCATAAGGCTTGCCCACCATCGCCTGGATATGGTGCGAGCCTAAGTTTGAGGTCATCACGATGACGGTGTTTCTAAAGTCAACGGTACGCCCCTGCCCGTCGGTGAGTCGGCCATCATCCAGCACCTGCAGCAAAATATTAAAAACATCAGGGTGCGCTTTTTCAATCTCATCAAACAAAATCACGCTATAAGGTTTGCGTCGCACAGCCTCGGTTAACGAGCCACCCTCTTCATAGCCAACATAGCCCGGAGGCGCGCCAATCAGGCGAGCGACCGAATGCTTCTCCATGAATTCACTCATATCAATACGGATCAAGTGATCATCCGAGTCGAACAGAAAATCAGCCAACGCGCGTGTCAGTTCGGTTTTGCCAACGCCGGTTGGGCCCAAAAATAAGAACGAACCGTACGGACGTGCCGGATCAGACAGACCCGCACGTGAACGTCGAATCGCGTCAGCCACCAGCCCAACGGCCTCGTCCTGACCGACTACACGTTGATGCAGGCGATCTTCCATTTTGAGCAGTTTGTCACGCTCGCCTGTCATCATTTTTGACACGGGGATACCGGTGGCACGAGACACCACCTCGGCGATCTCTTCTGCGCCCACTTGCGTGCGCAGCAAGCGCGGACGCTCGGCGGTACCGGGCTTGGCACCCGCTAACTCGGCGGCTTTGAGGCGTGACTCAAGCTCGGGCAAACTGCCATACTGAATTTCAGCGAGCTTATCGAACTGCCCTTTGCGTTGCAGCTCAACCATCTTGGCACGCGCGTGCTCGATTTCTTCTTTAATCGATTGCGTACCCTGAACCGCCGCCTTTTCACTTTTCCAGATCACTTCAAAATCGTTGTATTCACGCTGCAGCTTTTCAAGCTCTTCTTCAATGATCTGAAACCGTCGAATCGAGCCATCATCGGTCTCTTTTTTTACCGCTTCACGCTCAATTTTTAATTGGATAATACGGCGATCAAGACGATCCATCACCTCGGGTTTAGAGTCAATCTCCATCCGAATACGCGCGGCTGCTTCATCGATCAAGTCGATCGCTTTGTCGGGCAAGAAACGATCGGTGATGTAGCGATTGGATAGCTCGGCCGCCGCCACGATGGCCGGGTCAGTGATATCTACGCCATGATGCAGTTCATAGCGCTCTTGCAGGCCGCGCAAAATGGCAATAGTCGACTCGACGTTTGGCTCGTCAACAATTACCTTTTGAAAACGTCGCTCAAGTGCCGCGTCTTTTTCAATGTATTTGCGATATTCGTCAAGGGTGGTCGCGCCAATGCAATGCAGCTCGCCACGCGCGAGCGCGGGCTTGAGCATATTGCCAGCGTCCATTGCACCTTCGGCCTTACCCGCACCCACCATGGTGTGCAGTTCATCAATAAAGACGATATTGTTGCCATCATCTTGCGACAATTCTTTGAGCACCGCTTTTAAACGCTCTTCAAATTCGCCACGAAATTTAGCGCCCGCCAACAAGCTCGCCAGATCAAGTGACAAGACTCGCTTGCCGCGCAAAGACTCTGGCACTTCATCGTTCACAATACGCTGTGCTAAGCCCTCGACGATTGCAGTTTTACCGACACCAGGCTCACCAATCAGCACTGGATTATTTTTGGTGCGCCGCTGCAAGATCTGAATGGCACGACGAATTTCGTCATCGCGACCAATCACAGGATCGAGTTTGCCTTGGCGCGCACGCTCAGTCAGATCCATTGTGTATTTGGATAATGCCTCGCGATTGGATTCGCCCTCTTGATCTTTGACCGACTCACCACCGCGCACGGCATCAATCGCTGCCTCAAGCGGCTTACGTTGCAAGCCTGATTCTTTGAGTAAACGGCCAACATCGCCTTTGTCATCGGCCAAGGCGAGCAAAAATAATTCACTGGGGATGTAGGTATCGCCACGCTTGGCAGCCTCTTTGTCGGTGCGCGCGAATACAGACTGCAGGTCGCGGCTCGCCTGAATGTTGTCATCGCCGCCCTTCACCTTGGGCAAGCCCTTCAGAACGGCCTCTAGCGCCGTTTGCAGACGGTTGACCGCTACACCTGCGCGTGACAATAAACTCGACGCACCGCTCTCTGTGTCGGCCAAGAGGGCAGAGAGAACGTGCACGGGTTCAATGTAAGGATGCTCGCTGCGCGAAGCCATACTTTGCGCATCGGCAAGTGCCTGCTGAAACTTAGTGGTTAATTTATCGAATCGCATAGTCGTTTCCTGAAACAATGGCTTTTGGCCTGTTGGGGATGTTTGTTAAATGCGGCCGAGTTACGGTTTTTCAAGGGCGGGCAAACAAATCCTTAGCGGGCAGGGACTCTAGACCGGCACTCGCACTCAAAATCAAGACGCTATCTCGCTATCTCGCTGTCGCGCTGTCTCGCTGTCTCACGATCTCGCTGTCGCGCTGTCTCGCTGCCACGATCCTCGTGAAGAGTGTGGGCGTTCTATGGTGGTGGCAACCTGATTTAAATCAATACTCCTTCATTTAAGGCTTAACTAAAATCAAGAGGAATACAATCAAGGTGTAAGCTCAGTACTAAGAATGCATGAACTCAGTGATTTAAACTTTTAAATCGGCTAGCGTGCGAGGTGCAACAATGCAAAAACGAATTCCAGTTGAATCGACCTCAACCCACTGCTCGACCTGCATGATGGGCCATGTGTGTTTACCTGTCGGTATGCCAGCCCACGAAGTTGAACAGCTAGATACGCTTGTCAAAGAGCGCATCCGCGTTGAAAAAGGTCAAGCACTGTATCGACACGGAGAGAACCTCAACGCCTTGTTTGGCTTGCGTAGCGGCTCGTTAAAAACCTTGCTCGAAGAAGCGAACGGTAGTCAGCAAATCACAGGCTTTTTCTTGCCGGGTGAAATCGTCGGCTTAGAT
>CANNNH010000222.1 GCA_947505915.1 Comamonadaceae bacterium | reverse complement strand
CGTCTTCTATGCGCTTGACCGCGCGCGCCGATGGCGAGCCTGCCAAGTCTTGGCTGAACTCTTGGTCGCGAAAAACAGTCAAACCCTCTTTGAGTGAGAGTTGAAACCAATCGCGGCAGGTGATGCGGTTGCCTGTCCAATTGTGAAAGTACTCGTGAGCCACCACGCTTTCGATGTTGGCGTAGTCGACATCAGTGGCCGTGGCGGGGCTGGCCAGCACGTATTTGGTGTTGAAGATGTTGAGGCCCTTGTTTTCCATCGCCCCCATGTTGAAGTCGGACGTGGCCACAATCATGAAGCGGTCCAGGTCCAGGCTCAGTCCAAAGCGGGCTTCATCCCAGGCGATGCTGGCCATCAAGGACTGCATGGCGTGGTCAGTTTTATCCAAATCGCCCGAGCGCACATACACCTGCAGCACATGTTCGCGCCCGGACCGGGCCGTGATGCGTTGTTCGCGGCAAACCAATTTACCCGCCACCAGGGCAAACAAATAGCTGGGTTTTTTGTGTGGGTCCATCCACTTGGCCATGTGGCGGCCTTCACCCAAGTCGGCTTGATCCACCAAATTTCCATTGGACAACAGCACGGGGTAGTCGGCTTTGTCTGCGCGCAAGGTGACTTGGTACAGCGACATCACATCGGGGCGGTCCAGAAAATACGTGATGCGTCGAAAACCTTGGGCTTCACACTGGGTGAAAAAAGCGTCTTGGCTGAGGTACAGGCCCGAGAGTTGGGTGTTCTTTTGGGGCGAGCAGGTGGTGAAGATTTCCAACTCAAAGGCGTCGTGGCCCTCAGGCAGATTTTCCAACACCAATTGGTCTTGGTCCATTTTGAAGCTGGTGCCTTGGCCGTTGACCATGACGCGGGCCAGGTTCAACTCTTCGCCATCCAGTCGCAGAGGTTGGGCCGGCAAATCGGGGTTGCGGCGCACCTGCATTTTGTTGAGCACGCGGGTTTTCAGGGGGTCGAGGTCGATGGTGAGGTCAACGGCGTCGATCCAATATGCGGGGGGCATGTGGTCTTCGCGGCGAATCAGCGTGGCAGCGCCTTCTAACATGTCAAATTCCTGTGTGATGTGAGTGGCCCATGGGGGTCAAACGCCTTGCTTGAGCGAGGCTTCGATGAAAGCGTCCAAGTCGCCGTCCAGCACTTTTTGGGTGTTGCTGATTTCGACGTTGGTGCGCAGGTCTTTGATGCGGCTTTGGTCCAGCACATAGCTGCGAATTTGGTGGCCCCAGCCGACATCGGTTTTGGTGTCTTCGAGTTTTTGCTGGGCTTCCATGCGGATGCGCATCTCGTGGTCATACAGGCGTGAGCGCAAACGCTTCCAGGCCACATCGCGGTTGCTGTGCTGGCTGCGACCGTCTTGGCACTGGACCACGATGCCGGTCGGGATGTGGGTCAAGCGCACCGCAGAGTCGGTTTTGTTGATGTGCTGGCCGCCCGCGCCACTGGCGCGAAAGGTATCGGTGCGCACATCGGACGGGTTGATGTCGATCTCGATCGAATCATCCACTTCCGGGTAGACAAAAATGCTGGCAAAACTGGTGTGGCGCCCGCCAGAAGAGTCAAAAGGCGATTTGCGCACCAAGCGGTGCACACCGGTTTCGGTGCGCAACAAACCAAAAGCGTATTCGCCTTCGATCTTCAAGGTGGCGCCTTTGATGCCGGCCACGTCCCCAGGGGACTCGTCTTCCAAAGTGGCCTTGAAGCCTTTGCGCTCGGCATATTTGAGGTACTGGCGCAACAACATGCTGGCCCAGTCGCAGGCTTCGGTGCCACCTGCGCCAGCTTGGATGTCCAAAAAAGCGTTATTCGGATCAGCGGGGTTGTTGAACATGCGCCGAAATTCGAGCTTTTCAATATCTGCAGCCAGGCCGACGGCTTCGGTTTCGATGGTGACCAGGCCGACTTCATCGTTTTCTTCGCGGCTCATGTCAAACAACTCGGTGTTGTCGGACAGTTCTTGGGTCAAGCGGCCCAAGCCCAGCACGATGTCTTCCAGTGATTTTTTTTCACGGCCCAACTCTTGGGCTTTTTTGGGTTCGTTCCAAACGCTGGGATCTTCCAGCGAGGCGTTGACGGTTCTCAGACGCTCAAATTTGGCATCGTAGTCAAAGATACCTCCGCAACTCGACGGTGCGAGCGCTGAGGTCTTGCAACTGATTGCCAATTTGGTTGATGCGTTCTGCTTCCATGGAGTGGTCCGTCTGAGGTTTGAATGCGGCGATTTTGGCACGCGGGTGAAGCTGCCTGGGATGGGTGTGGGTTTGCGCCCTGGCCAGACCTGGTTCAGGGTTGGGTTTTCAGCGCTGTGGGGGCCTCGCCCTCGCTCAACCCCAAGGCTTGCATGCCCGCCACGACTTGGCCGACCACCATCACGGTGGGGCTGACAAAACCATGTTCGTTCACACATTGGACCAAATCACCCAGTTGGGTAAGCGCTTGGCGCTGCTGGGGCATGCTGATGTCTTGCAGCAAAGCCACGGGGGTTTTGGCGGGTAAGCCCAGCAGCAGTTGCGATTGGATGTGAGCCACCTGGGACAGGCCCATGTAAATCACCAAGGTCAATTGGGCTTGGTGTGCTGTTCGGGCCAGCTCGGCCCAGTGGGTGGTTTGACCCTCTCTTTGGCGGTGTCCCGTGATGAACACCACCCCTTGGGCATGGTCGCGGTGGGTCAGGGCCGTTTGGATAGAGGCCATGCCGGCCAAGGCCGATGTGACGCCATTGATGATGACCACGTCAATGCCCGCCGCGCGCAGGTGATCAACTTCTTCTCCGCCACGGCCAAAGATCAGCGGATCGCCGCCTTTGAGTCGAACCACGTTTTCGCCATCCAAGGCGGCTTGGATCATGAGCTTGTGGATAAACGCTTGGGGGGTGGAGCGGCAACCGCCGCGCTTGCCGACCCGAATCACCCTGGCCGCTGGGTTGGCCAAGGCCAGGATGGCGTCGCTCACCAAATCGTCCACCAAGATGACGCTGGCCGATTGCAAGGCTTTCAGCGCCTTGATGGTCAGCAAATCTGGGTCGCCAGGGCCGGCGCCGACCAAGGTCACTTTGGGATGGGGCACTCGCTCGGTCATGGCAAAGAAGGCACCGTGGAAGGGGCACCCATTTGCTCGGCCAAACGGCACAGCACCTGTACCTGTTGGGCCAGTGGCGACGGGACCGGTTGTGGACCATCGAGCACGCTTTGGATAAATGTGGCCGTCGCCTGTGCACTGTTGTCTTGGGGCAGGGCAGGCATGTCGGTCAAACTGCCGGCCTGTTGCTCGCACATGAGCGTTGCGTGGCCCGATACAAAGCCCGTCATGGCCGGGGTGCGTCGCGGATCAGCCACGGGCTCGCCCTCGGTACCGCGCAGCAGCAAGGCGTTGGCTTGAATCAGGCTGAGGGTTTGGGTCATGGACAGTGCATATTCTGGGTGGGTGTGGCTGCACACCAAAAGTGCACGACCCTGCATGGGGTTGAGCATTTTCACCAGGCTGTGGGCTGGGTTGCGCAAGCCAACCACGCGGCGCACATCCAGCAAAGCTTGCAGGGCCGTCGACAACACCGCGGTGGGGGCGTAAACCACTCGGCCAGGTACTAAACGGGTGGGGCGCTGTGCGGGGGTTGTGCCCATGGCGCTAAAAACCTGCTCGCTGGTGACCCGTGTGCCTTCGGTGGTGCTGCCGTGGACCAAAACCGCAAACCCTTCACGCGCCACCAGAGAGGCCAATAAGGGGGTCAGCAGGGGCAGTTTGCGCGAACCGTTGTAGCTTGAAATGACCACAGTGGGTGTGGTGGCTGGGCTTTCAAAGTAATGGAGCCTTTGTTGCGCCGCATCGATGAAACCGGCCATCTCTTGTGGGGTTTCACCTTTGATGCGCATGGCCAGGCAAAACGCGCCGATTTCCAGGTCGCTGACTTGGCCATCGAGCAATTGCCCCATCAAGTCGGCGGCTTGCTCGCGGTTGAGCGCGCGCGCGCCGTCCTTGCCCCGGCCAATTTCTTTGATATATGCACTGATGCCCATGCGCGGATTGTCTCGCAAGCCAGG
>CANNNH010000221.1 GCA_947505915.1 Comamonadaceae bacterium | reverse complement strand
TCGCTGCGCGAAAAGCACGCAAGATTGAAAAGGTGCCTCGAGTCGTGGTCGATGACGCGCTAGAGCGCCTGCAAGCCATCGTCGAATAGCACGAGTACTATAAAAGTCTTAGCCCCCTTGAAATCCCCAAAACAACCCTTATAATTAGCACTCGACCCCAGTGAGTGCTAACAACTCACGAAGGCGTTTTCCAACAACCTTAATTTTTTGTAACAGGAGTTCTACATGGCCCTGCGTCCCCTGCACGATCGCGTGATCGTCAAACGCCTGGACAACGAGCGCACCACTGCCTCGGGCATCGTTATCCCTGAAAGCGCGGCTGAAAAGCCCGATCAAGGTGAAGTGCTAGCCGTTGGTCCCGGCAAACAAACTGAAGATGGCAAAGTCCTGAAAATGGACGTCAAAGTCGGCGACAAAGTTTTGTTCGGCAAATATGCCGGCCAAACAGTCAAAGTTGATGGCGAAGAAGTCCTGGTCATCCGCGAAGAAGAAATTCTCGCTGTTGTCCAGTAATCCACAGAATACGAAGGAAACCTAAATGGCTGCCAAGCAAGTTCTATTCGGCGATGACGCACGCGTGCGCATCGTCCGTGGCGTAAATATCCTCGCCAATGCTGTAAAAACCACCCTCGGTCCTAAAGGCCGTAACGTTGTGCTCGAGCGTTCGTTCGGCGCCCCAACCGTCACTAAAGACGGCGTGTCGGTTGCTAAAGAAATCGAACTCAAAGACAAATTTGAAAACATCGGCGCCCAGTTGGTGAAAGAAGTCGCCTCAAAGACTTCTGACAACGCTGGCGACGGCACCACCACTGCAACAGTGTTGGCGCAGTCGATTGTTGTTGAAGGCCTCAAGTATGTGGCTGCCGGCATCAACCCAATGGATTTGAAGCGCGGTATCGACAAAGCGGTCGCCGTTGCTGTTTCAGAACTCAAAAAACTGTCAAAGCCTTGCACGACAACCAAAGAAATCGCCCAAGTTGGCTCAATTTCGGCTAACAGCGATTTCTCGATCGGCAAAATCATTGCAGATGCAATGGATAAAGTCGGTAAAGAAGGCGTGATCACTGTCGAAGACGGCAAGTCGCTCGACAACGAACTTGACGTCGTTGAAGGCATGCAGTTTGACCGCGGCTATTTGTCGCCATACTTCATCAACAACCCTGACAAACAAGTGTCAGCGTTGGAAGATCCGTATGTTCTGATCTATGACAAAAAAGTCAGCAATATTCGTGATCTGCTGCCCGTGCTTGAGCAAGTTGCCAAGTCGAGCCGCCCACTGCTGATCGTGGCTGAAGACGTCGAAGGCGAGGCTTTGGCCACGCTGGTCGTCAACAACATCCGTGGCATCCTCAAAACCACCGCTGTGAAAGCGCCTGGTTTCGGTGATCGTCGCAAAGCCATGCTCGAAGACATCGCCATCCTCACCGGTGGTACCGTCATTTCTGAAGAAACCGGTATGTCGCTTGAAAAAGCCACACTGGCTGAACTCGGTCAGGCTAAGCGTATTGAAGTCGGCAAAGAAAACACCATCATCATCGACGGTCATGGCGATGCCAAGTCAATCGAAGCACGTGTCAAGCAGATTCGTGTTCAGATCGACGAAGCCACCTCTGACTACGATCGTGAAAAATTGCAAGAGCGCGTGGCCAAGTTGGCCGGCGGTGTTGCTGTGATTCGCGTCGGTGCCGCTACCGAAGTCGAAATGAAAGAAAAGAAAGCTCGCGTTGAAGATGCTTTGCATGCCACACGCGCTGCGGTCGAAGAAGGTATTGTTCCTGGCGGTGGCGTTGCGTTGATTCGCACGCGCGCTGTCGTCTCGCAGCTTAAAGGTGACAACGCTGACCAAGACGCAGGCATCAAGCTTGTGTTGCGCGCCATCGAAGAGCCTTTGCGCATCATCGTTGCAAACGCTGGCCACGAGCCAAGCGTTGTGGTCAACGAAGTTGCAAACGGCAAGGGTAACTACGGCTTTAACGCCGCCACCGGTGAGTACGGTGACCTGGTCGAGCAAGGTGTGTTGGATCCAACTAAAGTCACTCGCACTGCATTGCAAAATGCAGCGTCGGTTGCCAGCTTGTTGCTGACAACTGAAGCGGCTGTCTGCGAACTGGCTGAAGACAAGCCAGCTGGCGGCGGTGGTATGGGTGGTGGTGATATGGGCGGCATGGGTGGAATGGGCGGCATGGGCGGGTTCTAAGCTCAGCTGCACATGGTCTGAGCTTCGGCTCGGGCGCCTATATGTCAGGTAAAAAATCCAGGCTTCGGTCTGGATTTTTTTATGCTGTCTTGGAGCGCTGTAAAGTGCGGCCGGTTAGAAAGCCGCCGTCTACGACGATACATTCACCGTTTACGTAGTCTGCGGCTGGGGATATTAAGAACGATACGACGCTGGCGATATCGGCTGGGGTGCCTGTGCGCCCTGAGGGCACCATCGTCGTGAATTGCTCGCGATAGGCCGTCGAGACGTTGGCCTTGCCCACTTCAATGAGGCCAGGGGCCACCGCGTTTACTCGAACGCCATATGCACCAAACTCTTGGGCGAGTGACTTGGTTAGCATCACCACGCCTGCCTTTGAGGCGGCGTAGTGAGCGGCACCAGGTCTTGCAGAAAAGGCAGAGGTTGAGGCAAGATTGACAATGGCCCCACGAATGTTATTTCTCACAGCAGCTTGAGTAAAAGCTTGGCAGCAAAAAAAAGTGCCCTTTAAGTTTGTATCAAATACGTCGTCCCATTGTGTTTCGGTCATTTCGAGTGAAGGATGATTTGGATACAGGCCGGCGTTATTGATCAACACAGTGAGCGGGCCCATCTCACGCTCTACCCGTGTGAAGACAGACTGTATATCACTTTTAGAGCGCACGTCGAGTTTGAACGCTTGTGCGTCGCCACCTGTTCCTGAGAGGCGCTGAGCGAGTTTTTGTGCCTTCTCAAAGTTGATATCGGTGATCGCTAAGCGATAGCCTACCTCATGTAACTGTTCGGCGATTGACTGACCGATACCCGTGGCAGCACCCGTGACCAGCGCAACAGAGGGGGTCATTTGTTTAAAGGGCATCGCGGGCGAGGATAGTGAGTGCAACGGCTTGTGCTCTGAGTACGAGGGTATCGATGCGACAGTACTCGTCAGCGGTATGCACTTGTCCGCCAACTGGGCCTGTTGCACAAAGAGTGGGAGCCCCAACTGAGGCGGTGAGCCCGCTGTCGGCCGATCCACCAGTAAATTCGCCCTTGACTTGAACGCCCAGTTCTTCGGCAGACATTCGATAGTCGGCTAACAGGTCGCGACTGGCATTGGTTTCGAATAGTGGAAGAAAAGTCCCTTGATGGGTGATGCGTCCACAGGTACAAGGCAGGGCCTCGTCTTCGATGATGGCTTTGATACGTTGCTGTAGATTTTCGTGATCTACGTCACCCGGAAACCGAACGTCTAATTGGCCTGAGGCATGCGGTGCCACGGTGTTGACTGACATGCCCCCTTTAATCGTTCCGACATTGGCCGTGATACCGGCGGCACGGTCAGTGAGTTGATGCAGTGCGGTGATCTTTCGGGCTAAGGCTTCAATTGCGCTGGCGCCTTTGTCGTGGTTGACGCCCGAATGCGCGGCCACGCCATCCACTTCGAAGTCAATAAAGAAGGCGCCTTTGCGAGACGTGACAACGTTGCCGCTCGGCCGACCGGGCTCGGCGTTTAATACGGTGGCGGCGCCTTTAGCCATTTTCAGGATCAGTTCTCGCGACGCGGGCGAGGCGATTTCTTCGTCGCCGGTGTAGAGCACTTTAATGGGCAAATGATTACCACCGCAGGCATGAAAGGCTCGCGCCACAAAGGTGTTCATCACGAGACCAGCTTTCATATCTGCCACGCCTGCGCCGTAGGCGATTCCGTTTTCAGCGCGATACGGACGTTTCGCAGCCGTACCATCCGGAAAAACAGTATCCATGTGCCCCATCAGCAGCACGTGTGCTGCCTCAGACCCTGCAGCGCCAGGCACCTCGGCAACGAGGCAGTCCCCATGTTTGGTATTGGGGTGTACCTTCGTGGCGAT
>CANNNH010000220.1 GCA_947505915.1 Comamonadaceae bacterium | reverse complement strand
GGTCAAGCCGATGAACTCGGGCAGGATCATGGAGCGACGCGACCAGGTCTTGATCGGCTTTTTGTCTTTGTTGGTAACAGCCTTGTCGGCTTTGGCTACCAAGTGGTGGTCGACAAAGGGACCTTTTTTGAGTGAACGGGTCATTTGCTGGCCTTACTTCTTGCGACGCGAAACAATCATCACTTGCGTGCGCTTGTTGTTGCGGGTGCGGTAGCCTTTGGTCAGGTTACCCCATGGATCGACTGGGTGGCGACCTTCACCGGTCTTGCCTTCACCACCGCCGTGCGGGTGGTCAACCGGGTTCATCACCACACCGCGAACGGTTGGACGAATACCCATCCAGCGCTTGACACCGGCCTTGCCGAGACGGCGCAGGCTGTGTTCTTCGTTGGCGACTTCACCGATGGTGGCGCGGCATTCAATGTGGATCTTGCGAACTTCGCCAGAGCGCATGCGCACCTGGGCGTAAGTGCCTTCGCGGGCCAGCAAGGTCGCCGAGGTGCCGGCGGAGCGAGCAATTTGCGCGCCTTTGCCGATTTGCATCTCGATGCAGTGGATGGTCGAGCCGACCGGGATGTTGCGGATCGGCAGGGTGTTGCCGGCGCGGATCGGGGCTTCAGAGCCGCTGATCAGCGTTGCACCGACTTCAAGACCGCGCGGAGCGATGATGTAGCGGCGCTCACCATCGGCGTAACAAACAAGCGCAATGTGGGCACTGCGGTTGGGGTCGTACTCGATACGCTCGACCTTGGCCGGAATCGCATCCTTGTTGCGCTTGAAGTCGACCACGCGGTAGTGGTGCTTGTGACCACCGCCCTTGTGGCGAGTCGTGATGTGCCCGTTGTTGTTACGGCCGGCCTTCTGGAATTGTGGCTCCAGCAGAGGCGCGTAACCTTCACCTTTGTGCAGGTGATCACGGGAGATCTTCACCATGCCGCGCTGGCCTGGTGAAGTGGGTTTCATTTTAATGACAGCCATGATTAAGCAGCCTCCCCGCCGATGTTCAGCTCTTGACCGGCTTGCAGCGTCACGTAGGCTTTGCGAACGTTATCGCGTCGGCCCACAGACTTGCCAAAGCGCTTGGTCTTGCCTTTTGTGTTCAGGACGGCAACCGACTTGACTTCCACCTTGAACATCAGCTGCACTGCAGCTTTGATTTCATGCTTGGTGGCGTCTTGCAGCACCTTGAAGGTGACCGTGTTGCTTTTCTCGGCGATCTGCGTGGCTTTTTCAGACACGATGGGCGCTACCAAGACCTGCATCAAACGACCTTCGTCGAATTTGGCCTTGCTGGAAAATGGAATCAGGGCGCTCATGCGAACATCTCCTTGAGTTTGTCCATGGCAGCCTTGGTCACCAAAATCTTCTTGTAGTGAACCAGCGACACCGGATCGGCGTAACGCGGCTCGACAATCAGGATATTGACCAGGTTGCGGGAGGCCAGGTACAGGTTCTCGTCGACTTCGTCAGCAATGACGAGGACCGACTTGAGGTTCATGGCTTTGAATTTGTCGGCCAGGACTTTCGTCTTGGGCGAGTCCACGGTCAGCGAATCAACCACAGCCAAACGACCTTCGCGGGCCAGCTGGGAGAAGATGGAGGCCATACCGGCGCGGTACATCTTCTTGTTGATTTTCTGCGTGAAGTTCTCATCAGGCATGTTCGGGAAAATCCGACCGCCGCCGCGCCACAAAGGCGAAGACGTCATACCTGCACGCGCACGACCCGTACCTTTTTGCTTGAAGGGCTTTTTGGTCGAGTGATGAACCTGCTCACGGTCTTTTTGGGCGCGGGTGCCTTGGCGGGCGTTGGCCTGGAAGGCGACGACCACCTGGTGCACCAGGCTCTCGTTGTATTCACGACCGAATACGGTATCGGGAACGTCCACTTTGGACGAAGCCAGACCCTGGTCGTTCAGGAGTTCAACTTGCATCAGTTCGCTCCTTTGGCAGCATTGCCGGTCTTGACCTTGATCGCTGCGCGAACCGTCACGAAACCGCCCTTGGAACCAGGCACAGCGCCGCGGATCATCAGGAGTTGACGGGCTTCATCGATGCGCACGATGTCCAGGTTTTGAGTAGTTTTTGTGACGTCACCCAGGTGACCCGTCATGCGTTTACCAGGAAACACGCGACCGGGGTCCTGCGCCATACCGATGGAGCCGGGCACGTTGTGCGAACGGCTGTTACCGTGCGAGGCGCGCTGCGAGCTCATTTTGTGACGCTTGATGGTGCCGGCAAAGCCTTTACCAATGGAAGTGCCCTGCACATCCACCAGCTGGCCCACCGCAAACACGTCAGCGGCAGGCACAACCGTGCCCGCAGCATATTTGCCTGCGACGTCTGCCGTCACACGGAATTCTTTGAGGATTTCACCAGCTTCAACGCCAGCTTTGGCGTAGTGGCCTGCGGCCGGCTTGGTGACGCGCGACGCTTTGCGGGCGCCAAATGCCACTTGCAGGGCATCGTAGCCGTCGTGGGCTTCGGTTTTAACCTGGGTCACACGGTTGTTAGAAACATCTACCACTGTGACAGGAACGGTATCCCCATCATCAGTGAACAGACGCATCATGCCCACCTTGCGGCCCAGCAACCCGAGGGAGTTGCTCAGACTCATTGTTTTCTCCGTAACTTCCACCGCTGCGACTTCAATTGGCCGCAGACGTTTTGATGTGAAAGACTGTTAATAAAACCGCCCTGATCACGCATGACGCATTCAGGGCAGCCCGCGAGTATAGCGCAGTTTTGCCCCATGGCAAGACCTGCGCAGGACTCTTGGGTCCCGGCGGGCTGTCAGCTTGCGCCGAAAACCCGGTTTTTCTTATTGCAGCTTGATTTCGACGTCCACGCCGGCGGGCAAGTCAAGCTTCATCAACGCATCGACAGTTTTGTCGGTCGGGTCAACGATGTCCATCAGGCGCTGGTGCGTGCGGATTTCAAGCTGGTCGCGGCTGGTTTTGTTGACGTGCGGCGAGCGCAGGATGTCAAAACGCTTCATGCGGGTTGGCAAGGGCACGGGACCCTTGACAATCGCGCCGGTGCGCTTGGCAGTGTCAACGATCTCGGCAGCGGACTGGTCGATCAGTTTGTAGTCAAACGCTTTGAGGCGGATGCGGATTTTTTGCTTGGTGGCCATGTTAATTCCTTGAGTTTCTTTGGAATTAATTAAGCGAGGATCTTGGCAACCACACCGGCGCCGACGGTCTTGCCACCTTCGCGAATCGCGAAACGCAGGCCTTCTTCCATCGCGATCGGGTTGATCAGCTTGACCGTGATCGACACGTTGTCGCCAGGCATGACCATCTCCTTGCCTTCTGGCAACTCGATCGCCCCGGTCACGTCGGTCGTGCGGAAGTAAAACTGCGGACGGTAGTTGTTGAAGAACGGCGTGTGGCGACCACCCTCGTCTTTGGACAACACATAGATCTCGCCCGTGAAATGCGTGTGCGGCTTGATCGAACCGGGCTTGCACAGCACCTGGCCACGCTCCACGTCTTCGCGCTTCGTGCCGCGCAGCAAAATACCCACGTTGTCGCCCGCCTGCCCCTGGTCGAGCAGCTTGCGGAACATCTCCACCCCCGTGCAGGTCGTCTTCTGGGTGGTCTTGATGCCGACAATCTCGATTTCTTCGCCGACCTTCACGATTCCGCGCTCGATGCGGCCCGTCACCACGGTGCCGCGCCCGGAGATCGAGAACACGTCTTCCACAGGCATCAGGAATGCACCGTCAATGGCGCGCTCGGGCGTGGGAATGTAGGTGTCGAGCGCATCGGCCAGCTTCATGATCGCCAATTCGCCCAGTTCGCCCTTGTCACCTTCCATCGCCAGCTTGGCCGAGCCATGGATGATCGGGGTCTTGTCACCAGGGAAATCGTACTTGTCGAGCAACTCGCGCACCTCCATCTCGACGAGTTCGAGCAGTTCGGCGTCGTCCACCATGTCGCACTTGTTCAGGAACACGATGATGTAGGGAACACCCACCTGGCGCGCCAGCAAGATGTGCTCGCGGGTCTGGGGCATAGGGCCGTCAGCAGCCGAACACACCAAAATGGCGCCG
>CANNNH010000219.1 GCA_947505915.1 Comamonadaceae bacterium | reverse complement strand
AGCTGCCGCGTGGCTGCAAAAGCGCGAGCCCGACTTGCATTTTGTGTTGCCCACATTTGCGGCCTTGCGCCCGCGCCTGCATGCGTGCATCAACCGCTGGGGGAAAGGTATCCACTTGACCGTGACGGAAGCGGGGTCGCACGGGGCCCTGGCGGCTTGCGATGTCTGCATGGTCGCCAGTGGAACAGCCACGTTGGAGGCCGCATTGTTCAAACGCCCGATGGTGATTGCCTACCGCATGAACCCTTTGAGCTGGCAAATCATGCGTCGACAAAAGTTGCAGCCTTGGGTGGGCTTGCCCAACATACTGGCCGCAGAATTCTTGGTGCCTGAATTTTTGCAAGACCAAGCCACGCCCGAGGCCTTGGGACAAGCCGTGCTTGACTGGCTGAACCAAGCCCAGCGTGTCGCTGACTTGCAGCAGCGCTTTGTGGACATGCACCATTCTTTGATGCGCGACACCGCGCAGTTGGCCACCGATGCGATCGAACAAACCATGGCGCGCTGAGCAAGTCGCCTTGCCTTGGGATGTGCCTGGTTTGGTGGCCGGCGTGGACGAGGCTGGGCGGGGACCCTTGGCTGGCCCGGTGGTGGCTGCGGCGGTGATCTTGGATGACTTGAAACCCATTCCGGGTTTGGCCGACTCCAAAACCTTGAGCGAGCGCCAACGCGAGCGGTTGAGTGAAGCCATCCATGCGCGTGCCCTGTGCTTCAGTGTGGCGCATGCCAGCGTGGAGGAAATCGACCAACTCAACATCTTGCAAGCCACTCTGTTGGCCATGCGCCGAGCGGTGATGGGCCTGCGCCTCAAACCCCACAAGGTGCTGGTGGACGGCAACCGGTTGCCCACCTTGGACATCATGGCCGAGGCGGTGGTCCAAGGCGACCGCAAGGTGCCGGCCATTTCTGCCGCCTCCATCCTGGCCAAGGTGGCACGGGACCGCTGGTGTCTGGAGATCGATGCCGAGTACCCTTTATATGGTTTTGCAGCCCACAAGGGCTATGGCACGGCGCAGCACTTGGCAGCTTTGCAACGCCATGGCGCGACCCCTTGGCATCGGCGCAGCTTTTCACCGGTGGCCCAAGTGTTGTTGCGGGGGATGCCTTGAAACCGTCCCTGGTCCAGAAAATCGAGTCGCGCCACAACCCGGCCTTCAAGGCCTTGCGGGCTTTGGCCCAAGACAATTCGGCCTATCGCAAACGAGGGCAAATCTGGCTCGAAGGCGATCACCTGTGTCGTGCTGCCCAATCGCGGGGCTGGACTGTGGATTTCGCGGTGTTTGCCCAATCGATGTGGGAGCGCTTGGGTGACGCGTCTGTCTTGTCAGCCCAGCGCGCCATGGTGCTGCCCGATGCGCTGTTCAACAGTTTGAGCCCATTGGCCCAAGACCAAAAAATGGGTTTTGTGATCGATTTGCCAGAGGTCCCAGTGGTCGAGCCTGGCTTGGCCACCGTGGTGCTGGATCAGGTACAGGATGCCGGCAATGTGGGCTCCATTTTGCGCAGTGCTGCCGCATTTGGTTTTGCCCAGATCGTGGCCTTGCGGGGCACGGCAGGTTTGTGGAGCCCCAAGGTCTTGCGCGCGGGCATGGGCGCTCATTTTGCTTTGCGCTTGATCGAATCGGCATCAATCGAAGATGCCTTGGCTTTGGGCGTGCCCATGTTGGCCACGAGTTCTCATCAGGGCGATTGGCTGCATCAATGCATGGGCCCCTTGGCCTTGCCCTGGCCGTGTGCCTGGTTGCTGGGCCATGAAGGGCAGGGCGTCCAAGCCGCGCTGCTCACGGCTGCGAATCGCTGTGTGCGCATTGCACAACCCGGGGGCGAGGAGTCGCTGAATGTGGCGGCGGCGGCGGCGGTGTGTTTGCATGCCAGTGCAGCGGGACAGGCGCCGCTGGGGTAACCCCTCGGTTACAATGGAGCGCTTTTCGCACCCAACCGCACGCCCTCAGCTCGATCTCAAGCATCCCCCTTTCACAAGCAGCGACGCAGATCCCACCGAAACCAGTTTTCTGTGGGATTTTTTGAACGCGCTGGGGCGTCACCGAACTTCGGAGAACCCAGTGCTTTTGTCTTTAAAGGGAAAACATCCCGCGGCCATTTTGGCGCTTGCAGACGGCACCCTGTGGCAAGGCCAGTCGATTGGGGCCCCGGGCACCACCGTGGGTGAAGTGGTCTTCAACACCGCCATCACCGGCTATCAAGAAATCCTCACCGACCCCAGCTATTGCCAGCAACTGGTCACCTTGACCTACCCGCACATTGGCAACTACGGCACCAATGCCGAAGATGTCGAAGCCGATCGCGTCCACGCTGCTGGCCTGATCATCAAAGACCTGCCCTTGGTGGCATCCAACTTTCGCAGCCAGCAGGATTTGTCCACTTACTTGGCGGCGTCAGGCACGGTCGCCATTGCCGGCATTGATACCCGTCAGTTGACCCGCCATTTGCGCAACCATGGGGCGCAAAACGGCTGCATCATGGGCTTGCCCGCTGGGCAGGTCGTTACCCCCGCTTTGTGCCAGCAAGCCCTGGCGGCTGCCCAGGCTGCACCCAGCATGGCCGGCTTGGATTTGGCGCAAAAAGTCTCCACCCCCCAAACTTTCGATTGGCAGCAAACCGAATGGCAACTGGGCACGGGTTATGGTCAATTGAATGCCCCGCGCTTCCACGTGGTGGCCTATGACTTTGGCGTCAAGCACAACATATTGCGCATGCTGGCGCAACGCGGCTGCCGCCTGACGGTGGTGCCAGCCAAAACCTCCGCCCAAGCCGTGTTGAAGCTCAAACCGGATGGTGTGTTTTTGTCCAACGGCCCAGGGGATCCCCAACCCTGTGACTATGCGATCGCGGCCACCCAAACCTTGATCGAGTCGGGCTTGCCCACGTTTGGCATTTGCCTGGGGCATCAAATCATGGCCTTGGCCAGTGGTGCCAAAACCTTCAAGATGAAATTTGGCCACCATGGTGCCAACCACCCGGTCAAAGACCTCGACTCAGGCCGGGTGTCCATCACCAGCCAAAACCATGGCTTTGCGGTGGATGCGCAAACCCTGCCGGCGCATTTGCGCGCCACCCATGTGAGCTTGTTTGATGGCACCGTCCAAGGCCTGGCCCGCACCGACAAGCCCGCATTTTGTTTTCAGGGCCACCCAGAGGCTTCGCCGGGCCCGCATGACATCGCCTATTTGTTCGACCGCTTTGTCGGTTTGATGGACGCGCGCGCATGAGCACCCTGCGCCTGCACATCGTTTTTCAAAACCCCATCGGGGTTGAGTCCCTTCACAGCGGTACACCGAGAGATCAGCATGCCTAAGCGCACAGACATCAAAAGCGTCCTCATCATTGGCGCAGGCCCCATCGTCATTGGGCAGGCCTGTGAGTTTGACTATTCGGGCGTCCAAGCCTGCAAAGCCTTGCGCGAAGAGGGGTTCAAGGTCATCTTGATCAACAGCAACCCGGCCACGATCATGACCGACCCGGCCACAGCCGATGTGACCTACATCGAGCCCATCACCTGGCAAACGGTGGAAAAAATCATCGCCAAAGAACGCCCCGACGCCATCTTGCCAACCATGGGCGGCCAAACAGCCCTCAACTGTGCGCTTGACCTGTGGCGCCACGGGGTGCTGGACAAATACCAGGTTGAGTTGATTGGGGCCAGCCCAGAGGCCATCGACAAAGCCGAAGACCGGCTCAAATTCAAAGATGCGATGACCAAAATCGGTTTGGGTTCTGCGCGCTCGGGCATTGCCCATTCCATGGAAGAGGCCTGGTCGGTTCAAAAGTCGGTGGGTTTTCCCACCGTCATCCGCCCCAGTTTCACCTTGGGCGGCACCGGCGGGGGCATTGCCTACAACGCCGAAGAGTTTGAAACCATTTGCAAGCGCGGCTTGGAGGCCTCGCCCACCAGCGAGCTGCTGATTGAAGAGTCTTTGCTGGGTTGGAAAGAGTTTGAGATGGAAGTGGTGCGCGACAAGGCGGACAACTGCATCATCGTGTGCTCGATTGAAAACTTGGACCCCATGGGCGTGCACACCGGCGACTCCATCACGGT
>CANNNH010000218.1 GCA_947505915.1 Comamonadaceae bacterium | reverse complement strand
TGTTGCGGGGCCTGAGGCTGCCTCAAGGCCTGCTGAGCAGGTTTGAGGTCTTTGTACTGGCGGAAACGGAGGGATTCGAACCCTCGATGAGGCTCTACACCCCATACTCCCTTAGCAGGGGAGCACCTTCGGCCACTCGGTCACGTTTCCTGATAACTTCACGAATTATGTCACGACTTTGCGGCCTGACTCAGGCGGGCTGGTCCAGATCAAAGGCTTTGTGCAGGGCGCGCACGGCCAGTTCCATGTACTTTTCATCGATCACCACCGAGGTCTTGATTTCGCTGGTAGAGATCATCTGGATGTTGATGCCCTCTTCGCTGAGCACGCGGAACATTTTGCTGGCCACGCCCACATGGCTTCGCATGCCGATGCCGACAATGCTGACCTTGCAGATCTTGGCGTCGCCGATGACTTCATGTGCGCCCAGTTTGGGCAAAACCTTGGCCTTGAGCAGGTCCATGGCTTTGGTGAAGTCGTTGCGGTGCACGGTGAAGCTGAAGTCGGTTTTGCCTTCTTTGCTGATGTTCTGGATGATCACATCGACTTCGATGTTGGCATCGGCCACAGCACCCAGAATTTGATAGGCAATGCCGGGGGTGTCGGGCACGCCGAGCACGGAGATTTTGGCTTCGTCGCGGTTGAACGCGATGCCCGATACGATGGCTTGTTCCATTTTTTCATCTTCCTCAAAACTGATCAGGGTGCCGGAGCTGGCTTCTTCATGGATGTCGATGTCCCAGTCGGTAAAGCTCGATAGCACGCGCAGCGGCACTTTGTACTTGCCGGCAAATTCAACCGAGCGGATTTGCAGCACCTTGGAGCCTAGCGAGGCCATCTCGAGCATTTCTTCAAAGCTGACCGTTTGCAGGCGGCGTGCTTCAGGCACAACGCGCGGGTCGGTGGTGTAGACACCATCAACGTCGGTGTAGATCAGGCATTCATGGGCCTTGAGCGCGGCGGCTATGGCCACAGCCGAGGTGTCCGAGCCGCCACGGCCTAGCGTGGTGACGTTGCCGCCGCCATCTACGCCCTGAAAGCCGGTGATGATGACCACCTTGCCGGCATTCAAGTCAGCGCGCACGCGAGTGTCGTCAATCGACTCGATGCGAGCCTTGGTGTAGGCGCTGTTGGTCTTGATGGTGACTTGCCAGCCGGCGTAGCTGACAGCCGGCATGCCCTCAGCTTGCAGCGCGATGGCCAGCAAGGCACTGGAGGCCTGCTCGCCGGTGGCGGCCAGGGCGTCGAGTTCCCGGCTGTAAGCCTCGTCTTGGCCGGCGGGTGCAAGTTCTTTGGCCAGGCCCAGCAGGCGGTTGGTTTCGCCGCTCATGGCACTGGGCACCACCACCATCTGGTGGCCGGCGCGGGCCCACTTGGCAACGCGCTTGGCCACGTTGCGGATGCGCTCGGGCGAGCCCATCGAGGTGCCGCCGTATTTGTGAACGATCAAAGCCATTGAAAAATGTCAGTCAAAAAATAGTTGGCCAAGTTAAGCCGTTTTACCTGCCCGATTAACCGGCCCGATTAACCGGCCCGATTAACCGGAGCGCGGCCGGTACAGCGCCCTTACCAAGCACTGGCTTGGTTTGCAAAGCCTCTAATTATATGGGGCCATCCCACTGCAAGTGCCCTTGGACACGCTGCACATGGCCCGTGGCCACCTTCAGGTGGATGCGGTGGCCGGGGGTGGTGCAAGCGGCAATCTGCTCTAGCAGTTGCTCAAGTTGCGCTGTGCTGGGTGTAGCGCCGTGCGCCATGCGCAGCCAGTGGCGCAGCACATTGGCCTGGCGTGGCCTGGACAGGGCTTGCAGCGCCGCGATGGCCGGAGGCTGGCCAATCAGTGCCAAGTCTTGCGCAGCCACATCGTCAAGCAGGCTTTGCGCTTGCGCGGCATGGGCGGCACTGCGCGCAAAGGTGGACCTGAATGCCGGAAAAGCCTCTTGCAGCGCAGGCAACAAGCGGGCGCGGATCAGGTTGCGCGTGTAGCGCTCGTCCGAGTTGCTGGGGTCTTCGACAAAGGTGTGTTCTTGCGCAAGCAACCAGGCGCGCAGGCTGGCGGCCGGCACCTCAAGCAAGGGCCTGGCGAACAGCATGCCACTGCGCTCAAAGGTCGCAGGCATGGCCGACAGGCCCGCCAGGCCCGCACCACGGCTGAGGGCCAGCAGCAAAGTCTCAACCTGGTCGTCTGCATGCTGACCCAGCAGCACGGCCGGCAGACCCAGCACCCGGGCGCCGTCGGCCAGCGCGCTGTAGCGGGCGTTGCGGGCGGCATCTTCCGGGCTTTGGCCGCTTTGGTGCCGGGCGTCGACCCTGGCGATGTGCAGCGGCACGCCTAAACCGGCGCACACTGCGCTGCAATGCGCGGCAAAGTTATCGGCGGCAGCCTGCAGACCGTGGTGAACATGAAGGGCGCTCACCTGCCCCGGCCGCCAAGCACAGGCCGCAAGCAGCAAGGCGGTGGAGTCGGCGCCGCCGCTGTAAGCGATGGCCAGCGGCCAGGATAGCGGTGCAGAAAATCCTGCCAATGCCGCTAACGCGGGGTTGGCCGCAACAGGGCTTGCGGACTTACCTGGCTTCGGCTTTGGTGTCGGTGAACCGGCCATAGCTTTGCAGGCGTTCGTAGCGGCGGTCCAGCAGTTCCTTGACCTTCAGGTCACTGACCTGGCGGAAGGCGTCATTGAGGGCGCGCTTGAGGAAAGCGGCCATCTGCTTGTGGTCGCGGTGCGCGCCACCCACGGGTTCGTTGACGATCTTGTCGATCACACCCATGGCTTTGAGCCGGTGGGCCGTGATACCGAGGGCGTCGGCGGCAACTTCGGCTTTGTCCGAGGTTTTCCAAAGAATAGAAGCGCAGCCTTCAGGGCTGATGACCGAGTAAATGGAGTACTGCAACATGACCACCTGGTCAGCCACCGAAATGGCCAGCGCGCCGCCGGAGCCGCCTTCGCCGATGATGGTGGTGATGATGGGTACTTCAAGTTGCGCCATTTCAAAAATATTGCGGCCTATGGCTTCAGACTGGCCGCGCTCCTCGGCGTCAATGCCGGGGTAGGCGCCAGGGGTGTCCACAAAGGTGAACACCGGCAGCTTGAATTTTTCTGCAGTCTTCATGAGGCGCAAGGCCTTGCGGTAGCCCTCGGGCTTGGTCATGCCGAAATTGCGCAGACCACGTTCTTTGGTGTCGCGCCCTTTCTGATGACCCAGCACCATGCAAGCGCTGCCGTTAAAACGCGCCAGACCCCCCACGATGCTCAAGTCATCTGCAAAATGCCGGTCGCCGTGAAGCTCAACAAAGTCGGTGAATATCTCGGTGATGTAGTCCAGCGTGTAGGGGCGCTCGGCGTGGCGGGCGATCTTGGTGATCTGCCAGGGCGTGAGATCGCTGTAGATGTCTTTGGTCAGTTGCTGGCTTTTTTTGGCAAGCTGGTCGATCTCGTCGGAGATATCAACGGCCGACTCGGTCTGCACGTACCGCAGCTCTTCGATTTTGCCCTCCAGGTCGGCGATGGGTTGCTCAAAATCGAGAAAGGTTTTTTTAGCCATGGCCTTGGAACTTTGTTCAGGGTTTGAATCAGATCACGAGAAGTCAGCTATTGCAAGGCTCAGTAAGCCACCGGCAAGGGGTCTAGCGAGCGCCAAATATACCAAGTTGCCACGGTGCAGTAAGGAGCCCAGGCGCCGGCGACTTCGCGCGCATCACTGCGGCTGACGGATTCACCGGAGAAATAAGACTTGCTGATGCCGTTGATCAGCCCGACATCGTCCAGCGGCAGCACGTTCGGGCGCATCAGGTGAAAAATAAGGAACATCTCGGCCGTCCAGCGGCCGATACCGCGAATGGCGATCAGCTCGGCAATGATGGCCTCATCGTCCATGGTCTCCCAGCTTTTGACATGCACCGCACCGGCGTCGAAGTTCAGCGCCAGCTCCACCAGGTACTCCACCTTGCGCGCGCTCAGACCGGCGGCGCGCATGTCATCGACCTTGAGCTTGAGCACATTGGCCGGGGTCATTTTTTTGGGCAGTAGCTCAAAGCGGCTCCAGACGCTTTGCGCTGCTTTCACC
>CANNNH010000217.1 GCA_947505915.1 Comamonadaceae bacterium | reverse complement strand
TGCCTACGACGACGACATGACGACCGTGTTGTTTACTCATGGTTTAGGGATTCAAGTTGAGGCTAAGGGCTGGAGTATCCATTGACCCTTGAGGAGAACCAGTTCTCGATCACAGTGAAATTCATCCACTTCGCTATCGTGTCCAGGCAACATACATACCACTGTGTGGCCTTGTTGACGAAGTAGGGTGATGGCTTGATGCAAGCCTTCATCTTCTCCCCAAGGGGCGCGAATCGCAGCTTGCGGAACGGGGCGCTGAATCAAACTGACCAAGGCTTTGATGTCGAGGCTAAAGCCTGCTGCAGGACGTTTACGCCCAAACAAGGCACCCACTTCATCGTAACGACCACCACGCACCAGTGCATCACTGGCTTCAGGTACAAACACAGCAAAACGTGGGCCACTGTAATAGGTGGCTCCGCGCAAATCTGCCAAGTCAATACTGACTTGATGACCATGCACATGTGTGGCCAACCAGCGCATCTGCGAAAGGGCTAGCAAGACCTCTGGCCAGTCCTTGAAGATCTCCTCGGCTTGGTCTAAAACATCTAGTCCACCGTAAAGCTGTACCAAGGCCACCAATGCTTCACATAAAGAAGTAGGCAATGAAGCGCCAATGCGGCGTATTGCGCTGATGTCTTTGCCCGACAAGGCTTGCGCAATCGCTTCTTGCTGGGAAGACGCCAAGCTCTGCCCACGCAACAGCGCGGGAAGAATACGGGCGTCACTTAAATCGACATGGAAAGAAGAAATACCGCTGACATGCAAACACTGCAAGGCCAGTTGCAAGATTTCCAAATCGGCTTCCAAACCGGCATGGCCGTAAATTTCGGCGCCTAACTGCAAAGGCTCGCGCGTGGCGTATGGACCAGGCGCACGGGTGTGCAGCGTGGGGCCACAGTAGCAAAGACGGGTGACACCAGCGCGGTTAAGCAAGTGTGCGTCAATGCGAGCAACTTGTGGCGTGGTGTCGACCCTGAGCCCCAAAGTGCGCCCAGACAACTGATCGACCATCTTGAAGGTTTGCAGATCGAGCGTACTGCCAGTCCCAGACAAAAGAGATTCAATGTGCTCTATCAAAGGAGGGATGACAAGCTCGTAGCCAAAGACACGCGCAGTGTCTAAGCACAAACGCCTGAGCTCTTCGATGTGCCTAGCTTCAGAGGGCAAAACATCGGCAATGTGATCTGGCAAGACCCAAGCAGTCATGAGGGGGATGGCTGTTAAAAAAAGGATTCTACTGGGACACTAGAGTAGCCACCAAAGCAGCAGCATGCCCACCACAATGCAACTCAATCCAATGAATCTAACCTGACCGTCGTCCATTTGCATAAGGACCAAAAATGCACGCTTCCACGCCTGCGGAGAGGCGAAGGGAAACAAACCCTCGATGATGAGCACCAAGGCCAGAGCAACCCACAAGGTGTGGCTGTCCATCTGAACCGGACGATTTATTTTTTGGCCGAGCCAGCGTTAGCAGCGCCGCTACCGCGCATGGCTTTGAAGAAATCGGTGCTGGGGTCTAACACCATCACATCCGACTTTTTATTGAAGCTGGCTTTGTAGGCTTCTATGCTTTGGTAGAACTGGGCGAACTGAGGGTCTTTGCCAAACGCTTCGGCATACAAACGTGCAGCTTCGGCGTCTCCCTCGCCCTTGATTTTTTGTGCGTCACGGTAAGCATTGGCCAAGGTGACTTCACGTTGGCGATCGGCATCCGCACGGATTTTTTCGCCTTCAGCGCCACCGGTTGATCGCAACTCATTGGCCACGCGTTTACGCTCAGCCTCCATTCGGCGGTAAACCGACTCGGTGATGGTGTCTACATAATCTGCACGGGTGATGCGAACGTCCACCACATCAATACCCCAAGGCTTTTCACCCTTGACAATTTCTAGCACCTCGCGCTTGACGTCCACCATCAAGGCCTCGCGCTTGAGTGACAAAAGATCCTTCACAGTGCGCTTGTTGATTTCTTCTTGGAAAGCATTGCGAACCACTCGGGTGAGCTGTTGAGCGCCGGCTTTTTCATCCAAGCCCACGTTACGAATGTACTGCGATGGGTCGGAAATACGCCAACGCACATACCAGTCGATCACCATGCGCTGCTTTTCCGCAGTGAGCATGGGTTCAGAGTCCACGTTATCCAAAGTCAACAGACGCTTGTCGATGAAGTTGACATTTTGGAAAGGTGGGGGCAATTTAAAGTTCAGACCAGGTTCGGTGATGACTTTTTTGATCTGACCCAATGAATAGACCACACCAAATTGGCGTTGATCAACCACAAAAATCGTTGAGCTCAGCAGCAGCAACGCAAGCATGGCGGAAGAAATGTAAAGACCTAGTTTGTTCATGGCTGGCAATTCATCGCAAATCGCGGTCGCGTTGACGGCTGTCACGACCACGGTTATCGGGGGAGGAAGAAGGCATGGCGGGGCTAGGAACCGACCCATTGCCATCAAGGGTGTTGCCAGCGTTTACCGCGGCGTTGGCAGCAGCATTGGCAGGCGTGCCATTGAGTTGCATGATTTTGTCGAGCGGCAGGTACAACATATTGGAACCCTGCTTGGATTCAACCAGCACTTTAGTCACGCTGCTGTAGATCTCTTGCATGGCATTGATGTACAAACGGTCACGCGTCACTTGAGGCGCTTTTTGGTATTCAGAGTACAAAGACTTAAAGCGCTGCGCGTCACCTTGGGCCTGCGCCACGATGCGGGACTTGTAGGCATCGGCCTCTTGCTTTAAGCGTGAAGCAGAACCCACAGCACGAGGAATCACGTCGTTGGCATAAGCCTCGGCTTCATTTTTTGCACGTTCACGCTCTTGACCAGCTTTAAGCACATCGTCAAAAGCGGCCTGCACTTGTTCAGGCGGGCGAACACCGCCTTGTTGCAAGTTGATACCCACCACTTCAATACCCACGTTGTACTGGTCCAAGATGGTTTGCATGATTTTTCGCACACGCGGTGCGATTTGCTCACGGTCTTCAGACAATGCAGCATCCATGCGCATCTTGCCCACCACTTCACGCACCGCAGTTTCGGCGGCTTGCATGACCGCATCTGTCGGGTTTTTGCTTTCGAACAAATAAGCACGCGCATCGGTGAGTCGGTACTGCACCGCAAACTTGATTTCAACGATGTTTTCATCTTCGGTCAACATCGCCGATTCACGCAAACCAGTGGCCTTGATGACAGTATCGCGCCCAACGTCGAGCGAGCGAATCTGGGTGACAAACACCACTTCATGGCGTTGAATGGGGTATGGAACGCGCCAATTGAAACCTGCACCTGCGGTGCTGTGGTACCGCCCAAATTGGGTGATAACGGCTTGCTGACCCTCTTGAACAATAAAGAAACCTGTTCCCAACCAAATCAAGACCACAACAGCCGCCACCAAGCCCAGCAAACCGCGGGCTTGCTTGAAATCAGGGTTGAAGCCACCACCACCACCACCGGGGGGTTGATTACCACCTCCGCGGTTTTGACCCAAGAATTTATTCAATTTGCGGTTGAGTTCGCGCCAAAGTTCATCCAAATCAGGGGGGCCATTGGACGCAGAGGGACGCGGACGCTTTCCATCGTCTGCGGGGGGCGGTTGAGGGCCCTCTGGAGGCGGTGTCGAACCGTTGTTTTGCGGATTGGCGTCATCGCCTCTGCCCCAACGGCCATCGTTCAAATTGAACATACCCGCTAAGCGTCGTCGTATGGGCCAAAGCCAAGTTGAAAAGTTCATTCGCAGTCAATCAAAAAAAGTGGCAAGCCGCCATTGTGCCTAAACCTGAAAGCATACTTTGGCATCAAGCATTTAACGGTGAAATGCTAAGGGATAAGGGTCGCGCCGTGGCCTGCAATGCTGTCTGCAACAAGCGTTGACGCAAAGCGTCCAGATTGTCCCCTGTTTGTGCGCTGACAAAAATACGAGGTACTGCCAAACCGTCCATGATGAAAACGTCTTGCAGCATTCTCGGTTGTTGGTCACTTGGCAAGGCATCGACCTTGTTAAAAACCAGCAATTGGGCAACATCTGTGGCGCCAATATCCTCTAAAACAGATTGCACCTG
>CANNNH010000216.1 GCA_947505915.1 Comamonadaceae bacterium | reverse complement strand
TCACCCTTGGATCACCTTCAAGGATGCCTGCAATGTGCGCTCACCACAGCAGCACGCGGGCGTGGTGCATTCATCCAACTTGTGCACCGAGATCACCCTCAACACCAGCGACACCGAAACCGCGGTGTGCAATTTGGGCTCCATCAATCTGTTGCAGCACCTGAGCAATGGCCAGGTCGACCATGACAAGCTCAAACGCACCATCGGCACCGCCATGCGCATGCTCGATAACGTGATCGACATCAACTACTACGCGGTGAAAAAGGCGCGCGACTCCAATCTGCGCCACCGCCCGGTCGGCCTGGGCGTCATGTCGTTTCAAGACAGTCTGTACGCCTTGCGCATTCCCTACGGGTCGCAAGCGGCAGTGGAATTTGCCGACACCTCCATGGAGGCCATTTGTTATTACGCCTATTGGGCATCCACCGAGTTGGCCCGTGAGCGTGGCAAATACTCCAGCTTCAAGGGCTCACTGTGGGACCAAGGCGTGTTGCCACCCGACACCTTGGACATGCTGGCCAAAGAGCGCGGCGGCTATGTGGAAGTGGACCGATCCGCCACCCTCGACTGGGACGCCTTGCGCCGCAAAATTGCCAGCGATGGCATGCGCAACTCCAACTGCGTGGCCATTGCCCCCACCGCCACCATCTCCAACATCATTGGCGTTGACGCCTCCATCGAACCCAGCTTTGGCAACTTGTCGGTCAAGTCCAACCTCTCGGGTGAGTTCACCGTGATCAATGCCTACTTGGTGCGCGACCTCAAGCGCTTAGGCCTGTGGGATGACGTGATGGTGATGGACCTCAAACACTTTGATGGTTCGCTGCGCCCCATCGACCGGGTGCCGCAAGACATCAAGGCCCAATACGCAACCGCTTTTGAGATCGAACCCCAATGGTTGGTTGAGGCCGCAGCGCGGCGCCAAAAGTGGATCGACCAAGCCCAGTCGCTCAACATCTACATGGCTGGCGCATCGGGCAAAAAACTCGACGAGACCTATAAGTTGGCTTGGCTGCGCGGCCTCAAAACCACTTATTACTTGCGCACCTCCAGCGCCACCCAAGCTGAAAAATCCACGGTGCAATCGGGCAGCCACAACGCCGTGTCCTCCTCACAAGCGTCGGGCATGAGCGCGATGGAAGCTGCCGCTGCGGCAGCGCGCGCTCAAATGAGCGACGTGCCCGCCACAGACATCAAGTTTTGCGGGGTTGATGACCCCACCTGCGAAGCTTGTCAGTGATTTTTCACGCATTGCATCGAAGCCCAACACTGTGCTTCGATGCAATTGAGCAACACCTTTCACGAACGAAGTGAACGAGTGCTTCCCTTTTTTAGCAACTGAACGCATAATTCATCGAATGGAAATCCTCCTATGTTGACCTGGGACGAAGAAGTCAAACCCACAGCGCCATCTCCTCTTGCCAGCGGCTTTTCAGCTCGCTCGATGGACATCCCACCCCTGAATCATTCTGGCTTGTCCAGCGCACAAGCTGCTCCAACCCATTTGCATGATGGCGCACCGGTGCCGATCGCGGCAACACCAGCCCCCAAAGTGAGTGCGCCAGCGCGGCGCGTGGTGGCTGCTGACAAGCGCATCATCAACGGCCAGACCGATGTGAACCAGTTGGTTCCCTTCAAGTACAAATGGGCCTGGGAGAAATACCTCGCCACCTGTGCCAACCACTGGATGCCCCAAGAGGTCAATATGACCCGTGACATCGCTTTGTGGAAAGACCCCAACGGGCTGACCGAAGACGAGCGTCGCATTGTCAAACGCAACCTCGGCTTTTTTGTCACCGCTGACTCTCTGGCCGCCAACAACATTGTGTTGGGCACCTACCGCCACGTCACGGCCCCAGAATGCCGACAGTTTTTGCTCAGGCAAGCCTTTGAGGAAGCCATCCACACCCATGCTTACCAGTACATTGTGGAATCCTTGGGCTTGGATGAAAGCGAAATCTTCAATGCCTATAACGAAGTCCAATCCATCCGAGACAAAGACCAGTTCCTGATCCCCTTCATTGAGGCGATCATGGATCCCAACTTCCATACCGGCACCCCCGAGACCGATCAAACCCTGCTCAAAAGTTTGATCGTGTTCGCTTGCCTGATGGAGGGTTTGTTCTTCTATGTGGGCTTCACCCAAATTTTGGCCTTGGGTCGTCAAAACAAAATGACCGGTGCGGCCGAGCAGTACCAATACATTCTGCGCGACGAGTCCATGCATTGCAACTTTGGCATTGACTTGATCAATCAGCTCAAGCTTGAAAACCCCCACCTCTGGACCAACGAGTTCAAGGAAGAGATCAAAGCTTTGTTCCACAAGGCCGTTGAATTGGAATATCGCTACGCCGAAGACACCATGCCACGTGGCGTGCTGGGCATGAATGCGTCCATGTTCAAAGGGTATTTGCGCTACATCGCCAACCGCCGGGCCACCCAAATTGGCCTGGAGCCCTTGTTCCCGCACGAGGAAAATCCATTCCCCTGGATGAGCGAGATGATCGACCTCAAGAAAGAACGCAACTTCTTTGAGACGCGTGTCATTGAATACCAATCGGGTGGTGCCCTGTCTTGGGACTGAGCCACTTGCCGCAACACATGTACCCCATTTGCAAATCACTCTGCACACAAAGCCCGCTGGGTTGCAGAGAATTTGCGTTTCGAGTTCATGGCGCTGGACCCGGGTCCAACGCCATGGATCGCTTGGTGTGCCCCCAAAGGCGCACAAAGTGTTTTCCACCCAACGATCTGTTCACTTGATCTAGGAGAACTTTATGGCAACTGCAAAAAAATCGGCCACAAAAAACAAGGCCCCCGCAAAGAAAGCCGCAGCTAAAAAGCCGGCAGCAAAGAAAGTAGCAGCGAAGAAACCCGCCGCTAAAAAGAAGCCGGCCGCCAAAAAGCCGGTCGCTAAGAAAGTAGCAGCGAAGAAGCCTGTGGCCAAGAAAGCGGCAGCCAAAAAGCCCGCCGCTAAAAAGCCAGTCGCGAAAAAGCCTGCTGCTAAAAAAGCGGCAGCGAAGAAGCCTGCGGCCAAGAAAGTAGCGGCGAAAAAGCCTGCTGCCAAAAAAGCCGTCAAGAAGGCCGCGAAAAAAGCCGTCGCCAAGAAAAAGCCGGCCGCGAAAAAGCCTGCTGCTAAAAAAGCTGCCAAAAAGCCGGCAGCGAAGAAAGCCGCGAAAAAGCCTGCTGCCAAAGCGGCGCCAGCCCCTGCGGCACCTGCGGCTCAGACCACTCTGAACCCGCAAGCCGCTTGGCCGTTTCCGACGGCACATAAGCCCTGATCTGCAAAGATCTGGCCAGCGGTTCGCCGCTGCTCAAGCCCGGTGCCCAAAAGCATCGGGCTTTTTATTTTTCCCACACCCAACAACCGATGAGTTCGCGCCCCACATGGCCTTTCCTGCATTGGCAAGCCAATGGGTATTGCCACATCGACATTCACTTGGTCCCAAATGCGGCGCGAACCCACTGCGAAGGCTTGTTCGATGGCGCACTGAAGGTGCGCCTGCATGCGCGCCCCGTCGAGGGCCAGGCCAATGCCGCCTTGTTGGCTTGGTTGGCCTCCAGCCTGGGCATTGCCAAAGGCCAGATTCAATGGGTGCGCGGACAAAACGCCCGGCGCAAGCGCTTGTGCATTGGCGCGGCAGCCGCAGCCAGCGCGCATTGGAACGCCTTGCAGCCTTGATCAGGCCAAAATCGACGCCACCAAGCCCGCGGGGATTTGGTAGTTTTGGGGGCCACGTTGGGCAATTTTCAAGGCGCCCACATGGTTGCCCAATGCAGCGCAGCGCGCCAGCGGCCAGCCTTGTTCCAAGCCAAACAGCAAGGCCCCGCGCCAAGCATCGCCACAGCCTGTGGGGTCGACCACCGCTTGGGCCTTGACCGGGGCGACGACGGTTTTTTGGCCACCCTCCCACACTTCGCAACCGTGTGCGCCCAAAGTCACCACCAAGCCACGCACTTGGCGCGATATGTCCGCATGGCTCAAACCGGTGCGGTCGCTGAGCATCTTGCCTTCGTAGTCGTTGACGGTGACCCAATCGGCGTCTTGAATGAATCGGGTCAACTCTTCGCCGTTGAACATCGGCAAAC
>CANNNH010000215.1 GCA_947505915.1 Comamonadaceae bacterium | reverse complement strand
CCTTTCTCAAGCACAAAATGACTGTCGGCAATGCGCAGCAAGGGCCCTATATTTTTGTCGATGACCAGCACCGACAGCCCGGTGTTTTTGAGCGACTCGAGGCAAGACCATATTTCGCTGCGCACCAGCGGCGCCAGGCCTTCGGTTGCTTCGTCCAGCACCAGCAGGCGCGGGTTGGTCATGAGCGCCCGCCCGATAGCCAGCATTTGCTGCTCGCCACCAGACAAATTAGCACCCAGGTTGCCGGCGCGCTCTTTGAGCCTTGGGAAAAGCCGGTAGACGCGCTCAAGTGTCCAGGGGTCGCTGCGCTGCAGGCGGTTGTGCGCCGTGGCTACCAGGTTTTCATAGACTGTGAGGTTGGGGAAAACCTGGCGCTGCTCGGGCACCAGCCCCAGACCCAGACGGGCAATTTTGTAAGAAGGCCAGCGGGAGACATCCTGGCCGGCAAAATGAACGCTGCCCCTGCGCGCGTGCAGGATGCCGGTTGCCGTACGCACCGTTGTGGTCTTGCCCATGCCGTTGCGACCGAGCAAGGTGACAAACTCACCTTCAGCGATAGACAAGTCCACGCTGAACAAAGCCTGGGCGTCGCCGTAGCAAACTTCAATGCCGCTGATGCGCAGCAAATCTTGGGGGGCGCTCATAGCGGTAAGGCCTCTTCGCCCAGGTAAGCGATTTTCACTTCTTCGTTGTTACGGATGTCATCCGGTGTGCCGCTGGCGATGATGCGCCCGTAAACCATCACCGAAATACGGTCAGCCAGCGCAAACACCGCGTCCATGTCGTGCTCAACCAGCAGCATTGTGTAACGGCCCTTGAGCCCTTGCAGGGTGCGCACCACGTTGCCGGACTCCTGGTGGCTCATGCCGGCCATGGGCTCGTCAAGCAGCAGCAACTTGGGTTCGGCCACCAACACCATGGCCAGTTCCAGTTGACGCCGCTCGCCATGCGCCAACTCTGCGACCTTGGACGTACAGCGCTGCGACAAACCTGCTTGTACGATGGCGCGCATGGCCGGCTCCACCAGCGCGGGCTGCGCGAGCATGGGCGTCCAAAAACCAAAGCTGTGACCGCGGTGCGCCTGCATGGCCAGTGTGACGTTTTCAAGCACACTGAACTCGGGGAACACCGATGTGATCTGGTAAGAGCGGGCCAGGCCGCGCAAGGCCCGCTGCGCCGGCAGCAAGGCAGTGATGTCATGACCGTCAAACTCGATAGAGCCACTGTCGGGTACAACTTCGCCGCTCAACTGAGCTATCAAAGTGGTTTTGCCCGCACCGTTGGGGCCGATGATGGCATGCAGCTCGCCGGCAGGCAGTGACAGCGAGAGTTGGTCCGTGGCCAGCAGGCCGCCATAGCGCTTCGTTAATTGCCGGATCTGCAGCATATCGCTCATGGCTGCTCTCCGCTAGAGTTCGCTGCCGCCGTTTGGCGGCGTGCGCGCCAGGCGTCGATGTCCAGCAGGTAGCCGTACAGGCCGCGGCGTGCAGTCAGCACCACCAGCACAATCAAGGGGCCCAAAACAGCCATCCAGTGGTCGGTCAGCGCCTTTAAAATTTCTTCACTCACCAGCAAAGTGATGGCGCCCACCAGCGGGCCGAACACCGTGGCCATACCGCCAAGCACCACCATCACGATCAACTCGCCCGACAAGGTCCAGGCCAGGTAGGCCGGTGATGCAAAGCCGGTCAAATTCGCATACAAGAGGCCGGAGAGTCCGCACAGCATGCTTGACAACACATAGGCCGTGAGCTTGTAGCGAAAGGTCGGGAAACCCATAGCGTTCATGCGCCGCTCATTGATGCGGCAGCCCTGTAAAACCATGCCAAAGCGCGCGACCACCAGGCGCCGGGTCAGCGCCAAGGACAGCAGCACCAACGCCAGTGCCGTGAAGTACAGCGCCAGCGGAGATCCCAGGCTGAACAGACCAAACTCACTGCGCGCCGGGATAGACAAGCCGTCGTCGCCGCCGTACTGCTTGAGGCTGACAAACAGGTAGTAAAACATCTGTGCGAAAGCCAGGGTGATCATGATGAAGGCAATGCCTGATGTGCGCAAAGAGATAGCGCCCGTCAACAGCCCGACCAGCGCGCAGGTGGCCAGCGTTACAGCCAACTGAATCCAGCCGTTGCTCACACCATGCTGCGCCAGAATACCCACCACATAGGCTCCCAGCCCCATGTACAAGGCGTGGCCAAAGCTGACCATGCCGCCGTAGCCCAGAATTAAATTCAGGCTGATGGCGGCCAAAGCAAACACCAGCACCCGGCTTACAAAGGTCAAGGCAAATGGTTCATTGGCCAGGCTGGCGTAAGCCGGCACGGCCAATAAGGTGAGCACCAAAAGCGCCACAAACCACGCAGTCAAGGTATTGCGCATCATTGGTTTTTCACCGGGAAAAGACCGGCCGGTTTGAGCGCCAGCACGGCGGCCATGAAGATACAGGTCAACATCGAGGCCAGCGCCGGGCCGGCCGCCTGCGCCGTACTGCGGTCCAGGAACTCGCGCAGCATCATGGGCAAAAAGGCTCTACCGGCGGTGTCGATCAGGCCGACGATCATTGCGGAATAAAAAGCGCCGCGCACCGAACCAATGCCGCCGATCACGATAACGATCATGGCGGTGATCAGGATAGGCTCACCCATGCCGGTCTGCACAGACAAAATAGGTCCGCTCATCAAGCCCGCCACGCCGGCCAGTGCCGCACCCAAGGCAAAAATGGTGGCATTGAGCAGTTTGATGTTCACACCCAGCGCCGCAACGATGGTCGGATTGCTCGAGCCCGCGCGTATCAGCATGCCCACGCGGGTTTTGTTGATCAATACATAGCAGCCCAGCGCCACCAGCAGACCGACCACGATGATGGCAAAGCGATAAGCCGAGTAAGAAATGCCCAGCAGGTTGATGGTGCCGGACAAAGCGGGCGGCACGTTCATGTAAACCGGCGAAGCGCCCCAGACCCAGCGGGTGATCTCATTGAAAAACAAAATCAGGCCGAAGGTGGCCAGCACCTGGTCCAGGTGGTCTCTGGCATAAAGACGCGAAGCCACTACCCGCTCGACCAGAAAACCCAGCGCCGCGCTGCCGGCAATGCCGACCAGTGCAGCCAGAATGAAAGAATCAGTTTTGGCGTAAGCGCTGGCGGCGAAGTAGGCGCCCATCATGTACAGGCTGCCATGCGCCAGATTGACAAAGTTCATGATGCCGAACACCAAGGTCAAACCGGCAGACAACATGAACAGCAGAACCCCCAGCTGCAAGCCGTTGAGGATCTGAATAAAAAACAGTGACGTGGTCATGGCGCGCGCAACACAGCCAAGCACTTGCGTTCCGGCCTGGTTAAACAACAGGACATAAGGGGCATCGCTAGACGAAAGTTAAAAAAAGACCTGGCCGGCAGGGCCGGTCAGGTCTGTCGTAAAGGCAAAGCTTACTTCAGAGAGCACTCTTTGTAGTACGCGTCCGCATGGTCTCTGAGCACCACACCCCTGTTGACCAAGGCAGCCTGGCCAGAGGCGTCCTTGGCCACATCCACACGGTAGAAGTTGCGGATCGGGAACTGGTTGGTATTGAACTTGAAGGGACCGGCCACCGAGTTAAAGACTGACGACTTCAAAGCAGCGCGCAAGGTCTCTTTGTTGTCGGCCCTGCCACCGGTCTTGATCAGCGCAGCATGGATCAAAGACGCTGCGTCATAACTTTGAGCCGCATACAAAGACGGCACGCGGTTGTACTTTTTCTTGAAGTCGTCCACAAACTTTTTGTTTTGTGGGTTGTCCAGGTCAGCGCTGTAGGGAGAGCCGGTCACCACGCCCAGGGCGATGTCTTTGAGCGCTGGCAAAGTCGTGCCGTCCACCGTCGACGTTGACAGCAGCGGCAGCTTGCCCAAGAGGCCGGCTTGCTGGTACTGCTTGACAAAGTTCACGCCCATACCGCCCGGGTAAAACACGTAGATGGCGTCCGGCTTGGCCGCTTGCAGCTGCGCGATTTCAGCCGAATAGTCGGGTTGGTTGACCTGGGTGTAGACCTCGTCGAGCACCTGGCCTTTGTACATGCGCTTGAAACCGGACAAGGCGTCTTTGCCGGCCT
>CANNNH010000214.1 GCA_947505915.1 Comamonadaceae bacterium | reverse complement strand
GCGGCGTTGTTGACCAGGCCATCCAAGCCACCCAGCCACTGGGCAGCGGCGTCAACCCCTTGGCGCACGGCCTCTGGCTGGGCCATGTCCATCGACAGGTAATGGGCCATGGGCCCCAACTGCTGGGCCAGTGCCTGACCTGCGGCGTCCAATATGTCGGTGATCACCACCCGCGCACCGGCTTGTACCAAGGCAGTGGCAAAAGCCGCACCCAAGCCTCGGGCACCGCCGGTGACCAGCACCCGGCGGCCAGGCATCGCCGCTGTTGTATGGGCCGTTGTCATGTGATTTTTCTTTCGGCGCTGGGCAAGTAATGCAAGACCCGATTTTCGGCGATCACCACGGCGTAGTAAGCCACGATACCAATCAAAGTCAAGGCCCCGATCACCACAAACACGCCGGCGGTATTGCCCTGCCCTTCAAAAAAGACCAGCAAATAACCCAAGCCCATGTTGCCCCCCACCAACTCACCCACCACCACACCGATCACGGCCAATGTGCTGGCAATGCGCAAACCCGAGAACAAGGACGGCAATGTCGCAGGGCATTGAACCTTGAAAAACACCTGCAACCGGGTGGCAGAAAACGACCGGGCCAGGTTGATCATGTCCGCATCCAGATTGCGCATGGCGGTCAGCACATTGATCAAGACGGGGAAAAAAACAATCAATATCGCCACCAAAATTTTGGGGTAAATGGTGTAGCCCAACCACATCACGAAAAGCGGGGCGAAGGCCACTTTGGGGGCAATTTGCAGGGCCAACAAGTAAGGCGACAAGATGGCTTCGATTTGCGGTGACAAACCCAGGGCGTAACCCATGACCGCGCCCAAGGCGGCACCCAAAACAAAACCGATCACCACTTCCAGCGCGGTGATGCCGCTGTGCCAAAGCAAACGCTCTGCCCCATAGATGCGAAACAACTCGTCCCAGGTTTTGCTGGCATTGGGCAAGACAAATTCGGGCACGCCCCACCACCCTGGCAGCCACTGCCAAGCGGCCAAGAACAAGAGCGCGACCAAGGCGCTCCATGCGGTGGTTTTGATGCCCGAAGCCATGTCTTATTTCAAGCCCACAAACTGGTTGGTGTACAAGTCTTTGGCGGCCACTTCTTTGGGCACGATGGCATTGGTGACATAGAACTTTTGCAAGTCCATCAAACGCGCCTCATCCATTTGCCCCAACACCTTTTGATTGGCGTAAACGTATTTGTTGTACAGCTCGAAGGTTTGTAAGATCAATTCTTCTTTGCCTTTGTGCGCGGGCACGTGGGCCACATAAGCGGCGGTGGCCGCTTTGGGGTCTTTCATGATGTCGCGCATGCCCTTCAAAGTGGCGCGCACCAGTTTTTGGATGAGCTCTGGGTTTTTGGCAATCGTCTCGTCACTGGCCAAAATGGCTTGGGCCATGCTTTTGAAGTACACATCGGCGGGCAAGATGTCGACCTTGGCACCCGCAGCCATGGCCGTTGCCGTCCAATCCGGCACGGCCGCCATGGCCACCGCTTTTTTAGCGGTGAACTGCTGCCACACACCAGCGGGGCCCGCCGACTGGATGTCCAAATCGTTTTTGGTCAAACCCGATTTGCTCAACATGCCCAGCAACGCGTAATAAGTGGTGTCGGTGTAGCCGGTGGTGGTGACCACCTGGCCCTTGAGTTCGCGTGGCGACTCAATGCGTGCGTCCTTGTGGCTGACCAATTGCATCAGCGAGCCAGCGCCCAACACGGCCACGGCTTTGACCGGTATGCCTTGTCCACGGGCAATGATAGGGGTGTCGCCAATGGCCCCACCAATCACGGCATTGCCAGCGCCAATTTGCTTGGCCACATCCACGCCGCCGCGCCCTGAGACAAATTTCACGTTCAGGCCTTCTTGCGCGTAATAGCCCTTGGCCTGCGCCAGCATCCAGGGCCCAAACGCGGGCAAGATGGCCGGCGCGGGCAGCAAATAGGTGATCTCTTGAGTGGCTGCCGCCGGTGTTTGGGCGTGGCTGCTCAAAGGGGCCAGGGTGGCCATGGCAGTGGCCAAGGCAATCAGGGTACGTCGCATCATGGTGTCGCTCCTATCAATGGGTCAAAGAATGGGTCAAAAGAGTCGGTCAACGGGAAGGGTTCAATGGATATCGGTGTCGTCATCGAGCTTGAGCAAGGCCATCAACTGGGCCACGTGATCGCCCAACTGGGGGTGCTTGCGCCGCTGCATGGGCTTGTCGCGGTCCGGCAAATTCACGGTGATTTGCTCCACGATGGTGCCCGGGCGCTCGCTCATCACCAAAATGCGGTCCGACAAGGCCACGGCCTCTGACAAGTCGTGGGTGATGAACAACACGGTTTTACCCTGTGCATGAACGCTGCGGGCCAAGTCCTGCTGCAAGATCATTTTGGTTTGTGCATCCAGCGCTGAGAACGGCTCGTCCATCAACAGCACGTTCGGGTCCACGGCCAGGGTGCGTGCCAGTGCGGCGCGCTGGCGCATGCCGCCTGACAACTGGTGGGGGTAGTTGTTGCCAAAGCCGTTGAGCCTGAACTGCTGCAAGAGTTGCTCTGATTTTGCGCGGCGCTGGGCCTGTGCCACACCCCGCAACTCCAAGCCAAATTCGACGTTTTGGAAAATCGTGCGCCACGGCAACAGCAGGTCTTTTTGCAACATGAAGGCCACCTGGGTGTTGGGCCCCTGCACCGGAACGCCCAAGACCTTGACCACGCCCGCCGTGGGTGGCGCCAGGCCAGAGCCCATGTTCAGCAAGGTGCTTTTGCCACAACCCGACGGGCCAATGATGGACACCACCTCGCCCGCTTGGATGGCAAAGCTCACCGAGCGGGCCGCTTGCACCGCCGGATGCAAACGGCTGGCCGGGAAGGTTTTGTCAACCCCTTCAAAAGCAATGGCGGGGACAGCACTCATGCCTGGGGCACCTGGACCCAAACGCGGTCGGCTTCGACCTTGACCGGAAAACAACGCAAATCGCGTTGCCCGATGTCATTGAGGCATTTGCCGCCATTGATCTCAAAGCGGGCGGCATGCAAGGGGCACTCCACCACGCCATCCTCGACAAAGCCTTGGGACAACAAGGCATAGGCATGCGGGCACACATCTTCCAAAGCATGGACCTGGTCTTGGAGCAAAAACAAACCTATTTTTTGGCCTTGGACGACCACACCGGTGGGAAAGTCGGGGTCCAAACCCGCACGTGGGGACACGTCGTGCCAGGCACCTGGGGGATCGTTGGGAATATTGGGGCTTGCAGTGCTCATGCGTTTCAAATATAAAACAACGGTTTACGATAGAACCATTATGGCCATTTCCGTCACCATATGAAAGAGGCGTGCGCATTTTTTTCACCCGGGGAAACCCTTTGCGCCAGAAGCCGCGATGCTTGGCAACGCCGTGCCCTAGCGTGTTAGCCTTTGAGCAATGGGGTCAGATGGCCGCCATCACCCGACCCGAACCAGGCCCCGACCCGCATGTCCGATTTGCCCCTCATCCAAGACCCAGCCGTTTTGCGGAACCTGGCCCAAAACCCCAGCCAAGCCTGCACATGCGCTTTGAAAAATTGCCTGGGTTGGTCCAGCATCACCGAAACCCAATGGCCCCAGGCCCAGCTGCCCGCCGTGGCCAGCCTGCGCGACCCTGACGTGGCCGAACCGACGTTTGAAGAACACCACCCCCAGGGCACCCGCTATGGCGACCCGCAAGCGCCCGTCTCGCTGGCGCACTTCCCCACCAACCGGTGCATGCTGCACGCGTGCCGCTTATGTGGTCAGCATGTGTTGCGCTACACCGAGTTTGGCGGTTATTACATTGATCACCGCGCCCGCCGCGTGGATCCTGCGGGCATCGTTGACAACGCCTGAATGCAGGTGACACCCCGGGTTTTCACCCCCAAACACTGGGCCTAAAATCCGCCCTCTTTGGCCAACCAACCAGGACACCCCATGGGACGCACGCTCTACGACAAAATTTGGGACGAACACCTTGTGACCTCAGAAGAGGATGGCACCGCCGTTCTCTATATCGATCGCCACTTGGTGCATGAAGTCACCAGCGCCCAGGCCTATGAGGGTTTGCGGGTGGCCAAGCGCAAGGTGTGGCGCGTGAG
>CANNNH010000213.1 GCA_947505915.1 Comamonadaceae bacterium | reverse complement strand
GCGGCGAGATCGACAAGGCCTGGGTGAAGTGGTTCGGCGCGCCGATGCTGCACGACCCCAAGGCAGGCCCGCTCTGGAAAGATCTGGGCTGACTCTTTTCCTGTCGAAGCGATGATCCGCACCGGCGAGCTTGCCTGGCGGCCCCGGCAGCGGGTTGTAATCAAATCACAGTGCCTGGTCACTCATGAGTCTCGTCCTAGATTTCACCGCAATTTGGCCGCGGGTGCCTTACATGCTAGGTGGCGCCTGGCTGTCGCTGCAGATCGCCTTTCTCGCGTTCTGCGGTGGCATGTTCATCGGGCTCTTCGGAGCCATGGCGAAGACCTATGGGGGCGTCTGGGTGCGCCGCCCAGTGGATGCGTATGTAAGCTTCTTCACCAATACGCCACAGCTCGTACAGATCTACTTCATCTTCTTTGCTTTGCCCGAGTGGGGTATCCTGCTTTCCCCCTACGCGGCGGTGCTGATCGGAATGACGCTCAACGCCGGCGCGTACCTGACGCAGGTCCAGCTTGCGGGCTTCGCATCCGTGCACCGGGCGGAAATCGAAGCGGCTGAAACGCTCGGATTCACGCGAATGCAGTCGGTGCGCTATGTGATCTTTCCGCACATCATGAAGACGCTTTTCCCCCCGCTGTCGAACCTCTACATCCTGATGACGTTGGGCACCTCGATGGCGGCGGTATTCGGCGTGGAAGAACTGACCGGCCGCTCATTCAACATCAACAGTGATACCTTCCGCTCAGTGGAGGTCTTTCTCGTCGCTGCGGTGATTTACATCGTCATCACCTTCGCAGCCACGCTGTTGCTGGCCGGAGTGGGGCGCCGGTTCTTCCGCTCACAGATTAAGATGTTCTAGGCGCAACGATGCTGGAGCAGATCATCGATCAGGCCCCGCGGTTCTTCGGCTACTACAACGTCCTGTTCCTGCTGCAGGCGTTTGCGGCGACGTTCCTGCTGTCGCTCGCCGGTTGCGTGCTCGGCTTCGCGCTCGGCTTCCTGCTGGCAGTCATGCGACGCACCGCCGACTGGCGCCTGGCGCCGGCGCGCGGCCTCATGGTTGTCTTCACCGAGGCCTTCCGGCGAATTCCGTTCCTGGTCACGCTGATGCTGGTGTTCTTCGCCTTCCAGGCCTTGAAATTCGATGTCTCGATGTTCACCGTCGCTCTGTTCAGCGTGTGCCTGATCGCCACTGCGTTCATCACGGAAATCGTACGCGCGGGACTCGATTCAGTCCATCGCAACCAGTGGGATGCCGCCGCCGCGATGAACTTCACCTATATCGAGACGCTGCGCTACATCGTGGTGCCGCAGGCGTGGAAGGTCATGCTGCCGCCGGCGTTCAGCTTTTTCGTGCTGTTCATCAAGGACACGGCGCTCGCCAGCCAGATCGGCGTGGTTGAACTCACGTTCGCCGGCAAGGTGCTTGCTAACAAGGGTTTTCCTGCGGCGCTGACGTTCGGTACGATTCTCGTCCTGTATTTTCTACTCTCATGGCCGCTGGCACGATTCGGCCGCTGGATGGAGGTAAAGCTTGCCACAACTCGAACTCGTTGACCTTCGCGCGAACTACGGTGACGTTGCGGTCCTTGAGCGCATCAGCTTCAGCGTGGAAAAGGGCGAGATCATCAGCCTGATCGGTCCCTCTGGCTCCGGCAAGAGCACCTTGCTGCGAGTTTTGGTGGGCCTGCTGCCGCCGGCAGCCGGCAGCATCCGCATCGACGGTCAGGAAATCGACTATCGCAACAAGTTAGTGCTGCGGCAGTTGCGCTCGCGCATGGCGATCGTCTTTCAGCAGTTCAATCTGTTTCAGAACATGACTGTATTGGCTAACGTCACGATCGCGCCGATTAAGGTTAAGGGCCAGGCTCCCGCCGAGGCCGAAGCCTATGCGAAGCAGCTGCTCGACCGCGTCGGACTGGGAAACAAGCTCAACGCGTACCCGGATCAGCTATCTGGCGGCCAGCAGCAGCGCGTAGCGATCGCCCGGGCATTGGCGCTGAAGCCCGAGATCGTACTTCTCGACGAGGTGACCTCGGCGCTCGATCCTGAGCTCGTGAACGAGGTGCTCGACGTAATCCGTCTGCTCGCCGCGGACGGCATGACGATTTTCTTCGTGTCCCACGAAATGGCATTCGTGCGCGAGGTGTCGTCGAAGGTTATCTTCATGGCCGACGGCAACGTCGTCGAGTCCGGCACGCCGGCGCAGATATTCGACGCTCCGCAGCAGCCGCGGACCCAAGAATTCGTCAGCAAGATACTTCGACATTGAGGAGATTCGACATGGATGATGCAGGTGTAGTCGTTCGCGGTCCTACCGGTGCAGTCCAAGTCGGGGGCCGAACATTCTCAGCACGACCCGGTGCACATCTTTTAATCGGCGCCGTCGACGGCCACGTGCACGCGTGTCCGCATCTAAATGGCCGCAGCGTGGACGTGTTCGAGGCGGTGGAGCAAGCCGCGGCGGCAGGCATGCGCGCCATCGGCCTGATGGACAATTTCAGCTCGAGCGTCGGCTATGCGGCACTAGCGCGCCGCAGGCTTTCCCACCTCGGTGTCGAGGTTTTCGGGGGTGTCATTCTCGAACCTCAGGTTGGCGGTCTTTCCGTCGACGTCGTACGCGCCGCCATCGGGGTCGGGTATCCGGACGGCGAGAATCGGCATGCCGCCGACGGGGCACGCTTCGTTTCGCTGCCAACCCATCACACGCGCCTGGTAGCGCTGGCGGAGGGGCGCGATGCGGCGTACGTCGCCTCCTGCCTCGCCATCCCCGAACGGGGACCGCTACCCGATGCGCTGGCAGCGATTCTTGATCTTGTCGCGGCCCACGATATCGTGCTCAACACGGGGCATCTCAGCGCCGCAGAAACTGTGCGCCTGGTCGAGCTCGCTCAAGCGCGCGGCGTAGCCCGCCTGCTGTGCCCTGCGAGCTACTTCAGACCGGATGAAGTGCGCGCTTTGACAGCACTAGGCGCCCACGTGGAGTTTTCGTTCTTTTTCGTCACGCATGCAACCCAGGTCGGACTCACCCACGTTGACGCTGAGAAGCATCAGGTCGAACCGGTCACGCTCACCCGTCTCACCGAACTGATCGCCGCGGCACCGCCAGAGCAAGTCGTGCTTTCCGGGGATTGCGGCGTTTCAGTTCTGCCACCGCCGGTCGAGGGCCTGCGCGAGTTCCTGTGGTCACTCAAACTCTGCGGTGTCCCCGAAAGCACGCTGAGTCGCGCCGTTGGCGACAATCCCGCCAGCCTGTTCCGCCTTTGCAAGCCGGAATGAGTATGCAGCAAAAAAAGATCCAGACGGTCCTTGGGCGTATCGACCCGGAAATGCTGGGGCCAACGCTTATGCACGAGCACGTGCTCTGCGACATTACGCCGCCCGAGCTTGCAGCCCAGCGCCTGCCCGCGACCGAGATCCGACTCGACAATCTGTTCGAGATCCGGCACGCGTGGTGCGGACACACCGGACACCACCTCCTGGATGATCGCGATCTCGCCACCAGCGAGCTGACGCGCTTCGCCGCTGCCGGTGGTTCGGCAGTCGTCGAGCTAACCTGCGAGGGCATCGCTCCAGACCCGGCCGGCCTGGCGGAGGTCGCAAAACGAACCGGTCTCCACATCATCGCCGGCAGCGGACCCTACGTTGAGGCGTACCTGGACCCGGACAAGCTCAAACGCAGCGTCGACGCTACGACAGCGGCAATGGTCCGGGCCGTGCACAAAGGCATTGGCGATTCGGGAGTCCGTGCCGGAATCCTGGGCGAGATCGGCCTGTCGACGCCTTACACCGCGGTCGAGCACCGCTCGCTGGTCGCAGCAGCGCAAGCGCAACAGGCGACCGGCGCCGCGATCAACGTGCACCCACCACGTACTCTTGCCGGCACGTTGCAGGCCATTGCCACATTGCGGGAGTCGGGGGCCGACATCGAGCGCGTCATCGTCAGCCATGTCGACCGCACCCTGTTCAGCGTCGACGACATGGCGCGCCTGGCCGATACCGGTGCGGTACTTGAGTTCGATTTCTTCGGCATCGAGTCAAGCTACTATCCGTTCGCTGACGTTGACCTTCCCAACGACGGCCAGCGCGTGCGGTACATCGTCGATCTGGTGCG
>CANNNH010000212.1 GCA_947505915.1 Comamonadaceae bacterium | reverse complement strand
CTCTTGTGGATCTTCGTCCGTGCGGGTAGGGGGCAGCGATGGGTTGAAAAGACGTTGGTTCATGCTTGCCAATGTAGCGAAAACACAGCCAAATTAATATCTTATATATAGTTAGTTTTTTGTATTTAGAAGCATAAAATATATAAAAAATAAGTTTGGGAGATATTTTATGTCTTTGGATTCGACAGATTACAAAATATTAGATCAGTTGCAGCAAAACAGCGCCATCACCAATGTCGAGTTAGCCAAACGGGTTCACCTGTCGCCGTCGCCGTGTTTAAACAGGGTCAAGGCGCTAGAAGCTTCGGGGGTGATTCAAAAATATGTGGCGCTGACCGAACCCAAGGCCTTGGGTCTGGGCTTGAATGTTTTCATCTCCATCAGCTTGAAAGAGCAGTCCAAACAGATCTTGGCCGAATTTGAGCGACGCATTGCCGAGCATGACGAGGTGATGGAGTGTTACCTCATGACAGGTGATTCAGATTACTTGATCCGTGTGGCCATCGCCGATATGGAGGCTTTGGAAAAATTTATTTTGGAGCAACTCTCGCCCATTCCAGGCGTCGAAAAAATCCGCAGCAGCTTTGCTTTGAAACAGGTTCGCTACAAAACTGCTTTGCCACTCAAGCCCGTAGTTATTACTTCTTGAATTTTGCTATGGCTTTTTTCAAATCGATGTATTCCTCGCACTGAGTGCCGCATATTTTTTCAAGTGAGGCCAGCAACTCTTTGGCTTTGTCGAGTTGCTTGGTTTGCACATAGGCTTGGCCAAGGTACTCATGCGCCCCGCGGTGATTGGGGTCAATGCGCAAGGCTTCCTTGTAGTTGAAGATGGCCTCGGGGTAGCGTTTGTTGTTGCGCAAGCTATACCCCAGCAAGTTAAACCCATCGGCATTGTTGGGGTTGGCTTTGACAAATTTTTCCAAGCTTGTGACGGCAGAACCCCAATCTTTTTTGTCGATCAAGGCTTTGGCCAACTCCAGGTCTGGTGGGGCAGAGCCATCAGATACATCGGCGGCCAAGGCCGCGCTCAAACAAATAAGCAAGCTACAAAAAAAGGCTAGAAAGGTTTTCATCTGAGTTGCTCCAGGCGCATAGGTGACAAGAATGTACTGATTATCTCTGTCCATGGCCTGCCTTCGCCAAAGAATACCTATGGAAATAGCGATAATTCAAAGAATTCTGAATTCAGGACTTGAGGACCATCCCATGAAACTTACGCAAGCGCAGCACGAGCAATTTGACAAAGAAGGCTATTTGTTTTTCCCTGGTTTGTTCAACCCAGAAGAGACACGCGTCATGGTGGAAGAAGTTCCTCGCCTCTACAGCCGTCGCGAAGCGTTCAATGTGCGTGAAAAGGGCAAGGACGCGGTTCGCACGAATTTTGCAGCGCATATGTACAGCGAACCTTTTGCGAAATTGGCCAGACACCCTCGCATGATTGCGCCTGTTGAGGACTTGTTTGGCGAGAAGCTGTACATGCACCAGTTCAAGATCAACGGCAAGATGGCTTTTGAAGGCGATGTATGGCAATGGCACCAAGACTACGGCACTTGGCTCAACGATGACATGATGCCCACCGAAAGGGCCATGAACATAGCCATTTTTTTGGACGATGTGAATGAATTCAACGGCCCCTTGATGTTCATTCCAGGCAGCCATAAAAAAGGCGTGATTGATGCCAAGCACGACTTGACCACCACCAGCTACCCCTTGTGGACCGTCGACAACGACCTCATCAGCCAGTTGGTCGATCGCGCTGGCGGAAAGCGTGGCGGCATTGTCAGCCCCACGGGTCCTGCCGGTTCCATGATTTTGTTTCACAGCTGCTTGGTCCACGCTTCTGCCAGCAACTTGTCGCCTTGGAACCGCGTCAGCGTTTACCTGAGCTTGTGCGCGGTCAGCAACCATATTCGTCGCCACAAGCGCCCAGAATTCATCGCCCACCGCGACTTCGCACCCATCGAGTGCTTGCCCGATGACTGCTTGTCCAAGCCTTACCCTGTAGATCTGCCATGGGCCAATGGCCTGCCCGCCAGTGCTTTGGTGACCACCGATGTTCCTTTTGACCAAACCAAAGTAGCTGCATGAGTTTGCACCATCAACTGCAGCAGCGTGAACGAGACAACAATCCCATACGCGTTGCGCTGATTGGCGCAGGAAAGTTTGGCGCCATGTACTTGGCCCAAGTTCCACGAACGCCTGGTGTGCATCTAGCTGGTATTGCGGATTTATCCCTTGCGAGCGCCAAAACCAATTTGGCCCGTGTGGGTTGGCCCGAGCATCAATCGCAGGCCAAGTCCTTGGACGAGGCATTCAAGCATAGACAGACTTTCCTCACAGAAGATTGGCGCTCGCTGGTGAGCGACCCGCGTATCGATGTGGTGGTGGAATGCACCGGTAACCCCATCGTAGCGGTCGAGCATTGCCTTGCTGCCTTCGAGCATGGCAAGCACGTGGTCAATGTCACGGTGGAAGCGGATGCGTTTTGTGGCCCTTTGCTTGCGCGAAAAGCAGCACTTGCTGGCGTGGTGTATTCCTTGGCTTTTGGCGATCAACCCGCCCTTATTTGTGATTTGGTGGATTGGGCGCGTACCTGCGGTTTCCCTGTGGTGGCGGCGGGTCGGGGTCACAAATGGTTGCCGCATTTTTGTGAGTCCACGCCTGACACTGTTTGGGGCAATTACGGGCTCACCCCAGAGCAAGCCAGTCGTGGCGGTTTGAACCCCAAAATGTTCAATAGTTTTTTGGATGGCTCCAAGCCCTCCATCGAAAGCACGGCCGTGGCCAACGCTACCGGTTTAAGTGTGCCCAGCAACGGACTGCTTTACCCGCCTGCCAGTGTGGAAGACATTCCCTTCGTTACCCGCCCCATCAGCGAGGGTGGTGTGCTTGAGCAAAAAGGCATGGTGGAAGTTATTTCCTCATTAGAAGCCAATGGACGCGTCATTCCTTATGACATTCGCATGGGTGTTTGGGTCACTGTGGAGGCTGAGACCGATTACATCAAGCACTGTTTTGAAGAGTACAACGCGCATACAGACCCAACAGGGCGCTATTTCACTTTGTACAAGCGCTGGCATTTGATCGGCCTAGAGGTGGGCATGTCAGTGGCCAGCGTGGCATTGCGTGGCGAGCCCACGGGTGTCGCCCAAAGCTGGCGAGCCGATGTGGTGGCGACAGCCAAACGCGACCTGCAGGCGGGAGAAACACTGGACGGCGAGGGCGGCTATACCGTGTGGGGCAAGTTATTGCCTGCCAGTACATCTGCTCGCATGGGTGGGTTGCCGCTGGGCTTGGCGCACCAAGTGAAATTGGTCCGTGCGGTGAAGAAAGGCCAATCTCTTAGCTGGGAGGATGTGGCCATGGACACCACCTTACCTGCCTACCGCATCAGAATGGAGATGCAAGAAATGTTTGCGGCCTAAGCCGGCCTTAGGAAGATTTTTTCTTCACCTCAGAACGCAGCACCTTCATCAGCAGCATCCATTCGCCGCCGTTTTGAACCGTGAAAGTGAATTTTTCGTTCATGCCATTGTTCATTTGAATTTCATGCCAGTTGGCAAACAATGTCAAACCCTTGATACGCTTAGCGCTCTCGGTGAAAGAAATCTCGATATGAATAAATGAGATGTCTTCATTGCTGTCAAAAGATTTGAAATACAAGCCGTCTGACAGCAAATACAAAACGCCTGTGGGCAGTGTGAAGCGATTGGACGTGTTGGCTGGGCCATACGCAATGATGGTTTTATTGATGAGCTCAACCGGAATGCTTTGCTGAATAATTTGCTGTGTATCGTTGGTTTTATAAAAGGCAAAGGCTAAGCCGAGTCCAATCGCCACCCAAGCGTAAAGGGCATTGCCTGTGAAAAGAAAGATAGCCAAGGCCACCAGCAAAAATGGAATGGACAAATCCAGCCGCATCTCCCAAGGACCACGCGAGATCAGCAGCGAACTGTTGTCCAGGGTGTTGGCCAAAATGAGCGGCGAAATATTGGGTTTTTCGTTTTGCACATGCGGCAGTTGCGAACCGCAGTTTTGGCAAAAAACATTTTCGCTAGGGTTGATGAAGTAGCAACTGGTGCAAATCATGGGGTACTTTCAGAATTTGCGTG
>CANNNH010000211.1 GCA_947505915.1 Comamonadaceae bacterium | reverse complement strand
TGATGGTGTTGAGCATGCTTTGCGGATCGAGCTCAGCGTCGCTGGCGGTAGTGACCGACTTATAGGCTGAATCAACGGCTTCTACCAAGGCCAAACGGTCGCTGGCGGTGTTTTGCAATGCGTTCAAACGCATCAAGGTCATGTAGAGCGTGTTCATGGTGGGCGTCTCTTTCGGTGTATTTAGCGTGCAGCCGCTGAAGCGGGCAGGCGGGGGCCGCCGTCGGCCAATATGGTCAATCGCCAACTCAGCTGCATTTGATTGGTTTGGGCCTCTATCAGTTGGCTTTCAGCTTGTTGAATCTCGCGCACGGCGTTCATCACCTCCAGCCAACTTTTGCGCCCCGCCAAAAATTGCCGCTCCCAGGCTTCTTGAATCTGTCGGGTAGATCGCAATGAAGTGTTCAAGGAGGAAATGCGCACGGATAAGTTGCGGTACAAGGTCAAATCGTTGCGCACTTGTTCGCTGAGGTTTTGTCGCTCGGTTTCCACCTCGGTTTGAGCGGCGGCCAAGCGCAGTTGTGCCGACTGTTGCTGGGTGAAGCTGGACAAACCTGCGCCTACTTGGGAGGTCACGCTGAGATAGACCCGGTCCACAGTGCCGTAGTTGAGGTAAGTGAAGCTGCCGTTTTGGCGCTCAAAGCGCAAGCTCAGTTGAGGGAACATGTCCGCGCGGGCCGCGGTGACCTCGGCCTCTGTGGCCAAGGCCTGCGCCTGCAAGCGTTGAATGGCGGGGCTGTTGCTTTGCGCTTTGCCCATCCATGTGGCGTCGTCGCCCTCCAGGGGCAATGCGGGGCTGAGCGCAGCGCTGAGCTCTGCCGATGTGACGGGCCGCGCCAGCAACTCACTCAAGCGCGCCAGGGCAGAGGATTTTTGTGACTCAATGCCAAATAAATCGGCCTGGGTGGACTCTATCCGGCTTTTGGACAACAACACATCTGCTTCGGTAGCAGCACCCGCGCTCAAGCGGCGCTGGACCTGATCCAGCAGTTTGGTTTGGGCTTGCAGGCTGTCTTCAAAGGCTTTGCCGCGCAAGTGGGCCAATTGCCAATCGGTATAGGCTTGCAATACGCGCAAGGACAACTGTTGGCGCGCCTCTTGCACGGCCGCGTCCTTGCTTTGTTTGAGTTCTGTGGCGCGGGTCACATTGGCACCGAGCTTGCCGCCGGTCCAAACGGGTTGGCTCAAGCGCACGATGGTGACCGGGTCGTCACGGTTGACCAAGGCCGGGTCGTTGGAGGCGTTGGCCCGCTCCATACTCACCGATGGGGTTGGAAAGTACTGCCACCGTGCGCTGTCCACATCAATGCCTGCGGCCGATGCCAGCGCTTGTTGCGTGCGCACTTGGGGGTGTCTGGCCAAGGCCTCGGCCATCAGTGGCGGCAGGGCCCCTTGGTGGGGCAAGGCTTGGCCCCAGGCATGGGGCGCCAAATCGTCGAATACAGCAAAGGCGATAACAATTAAAATACCCGAAGTTTTTGATTTCATAGAAATTATCATTTAAGTGGCATATTTTACAGTAAAATGTAAACATTAGAACTCATAACCGCGTTGAGCCTATTTTCATGCAAAGTGAGCAGCTTAGATAAGCGTGGCGCAGTGATGGGCCCCTGGTGTGTGAGCGCACAGCAGATCTGACAAAAGAATCTTACCTTTGCCCTTGGCTAGAATGAATCCAAGCGCCGATTTGCTTGAGATTGCGGGCGCGTCAATAAATTCAGCTAAAAACGGACTGCTTCGGGCGCCGTCAAGGCTGATCCAAACTGTTCCATGACCCTGATCGCCCACACCCAGACCCTGCCATTCACCCAGCCCTTGGGCTTGAAGTGTGGATTGACCCTGGGGCCTTACCAGCTGGTGTATGAAACCTACGGCCAACTCAACGCGCAGCGCAGCAATGCGGTCTTGATTTGTCACGCGCTCAACGCTTCGCACCATGTGGCCGGTGTTTATCCCGGTCAAGACAACAGCGAAGGCTGGTGGGACAACATGGTCGGCCCGGGCAAGCCCTTGGACACCGATCGCTTTTTTGTCATCGGTGTGAACAATCTGGGTTCTTGCTTTGGCTCCACCGGCCCCATGCATGTCAATCCTGAGACCGGGCGCATTTATGGCGCGGATTTCCCGGTGGTCACGGTGGAAGACTGGGTCAACTCACAGGCCCGCTTGCTGGATGCCCTGGGAATACAGCAACTCGCTGCGGTGATGGGTGGCAGTTTGGGCGGCATGCAAGCCCTCAGTTGGACGCTGCAATACCCCGACCGAGTCCGGCACGCGTTGGTCATTGCCAGCTCGCCCAATTTGAATGCGGAAAACATTGCTTTCAACGAGGTGGCCCGCAGGGCCATCGCCACCGACCCCGACTTCCATGGCGGTCATTTCTATGCCCATGGCGTGGTGCCCAAACGCGGTTTGCGCATCGCCCGCATGTTGGGCCACATCACCTACCTCAGCGACGATGTGATGAACGAAAAGTTTGGTCGGCGTCTGCAACAGGCGTCCGATCAGGCGTACCGCTATTCCACCCAAGAGGTGGAGTTTCAAATTGAGAGCTATTTGCGCTACCAGGGCGACAAATTCAGCGAGTACTTTGATGCCAATACCTATTTGCTCATCACCCGCGCATTGGATTATTTTGACCCGGCGCGTGAATTTGGCGGCGACTTGAGCGCCGCCTTGGCGCGCGCCAAAGCCGCCTTTTTGCTGGTCAGCTTCAGCACCGATTGGCGGTTTTCGCCTGCGCGCAGCCGTGAGATGGTGCGCGCCTTGCTCAACAACCGCAGTGCGGTCAGCTATGCAGAAATCGATGCGCCCCATGGGCACGATGCCTTTTTGCTCGAGGATGCGCGTTACTTGGCCTTGGTGCGCAGTTACTTTGCACAAATGTCTTTGCAAGAGGTGCCCGCATGAGCGACCCCCAAGTGATGCAAGCCTTGGCCGATTTGGTGCCCCGCGGCAGCCGGGTGCTGGACCTGGGCTGCGGCAATGGGGCGTTCTTGAGCCTGTTGCAATCGCAGCGCGGTTGTACCGGCTACGGCGTGGAAATTGACGACGCCAATGTGTTGGCCTGTGTGCAGCGCGGCGTGTCAGTGATCCAGCTCAACCTGGAGCAGGGTTTGAGCATGTTCGAAGACCAGTCCTTTGATGTGGTGCTGCAAATTGACACCTTGCAACACCTGCGCAATGCCGAAACGATGTTGCGCGAGACCGCCCGCGTGGGCCGCATGGGCGTGGTGGCCTTTCCCAACTTTGCCCATTGGCCCAACCGTTGGAGCGTGCTGACCGGGCGCATGCCGGTGACCAAGCGCCTGCCCTACCAGTGGTATGACACGCCCAATATTCGGGTCGGCACCTACAGCGACTTTGCAGTGCTGGCGCAGAAAAACAATTTGCGCATCACCGACGCATTTGGCCTGCACCAGGGGCGGGTGATTCGCCACTGGCCCAATTGGCGTGCAGCCACGGCAGTCTTCACATTCCAATGAGCCATGGTGGGCTGACCACGTGAGGGACACCACTTCAACCGTGCACAATGAACCGCACAGGCCCTTGAGACACATCATTGCCCATTCAAGGAGAGCAACCCCATGAACGCACCCGTGTCGCCCGCATCCCTGCAACCCGATCTGGCCCTTGAGCATGTGACCCACAGCTGGGATGCCAGCATCGTGGCGCAGCTGCAAGACTACATCGCCATGCCCGCCAAGTCACCGGCATTTGACCCGAAGTGGGCAGCCCACGGCTGGTTGGACAAGGTGCTCTTGCATGCGGCCACTTGGATTGAAGACCAAAAAATTCCAGGCCTGACGCTGGAGGTGGTGCGCCTGCCGGGGCGCACACCGGTGCTGATGTTTGAGGTGGCCGCCACCCGCGCCGCCAGCGCTGAAACCATTTTGCTGTATGGCCACATGGACAAGCAACCCGAGTTTGACGGCTGGCGTGCCGACTTGGGGCCGTGGACGCCCAAGATCGTGGGCGACAAGCTGTATGGCCGCGGCAGCGCCGACGATGGCTATGCGGTCTACGCCAGCATCGCGGCCATTGCGGCGCTCAAAGCGCAAAACATTCCCCACCCCCGCATGGTCGGTTTGATCGAAACCTGCGAAGAGTCCGGTTCCGGCGATTTGCTGCCGT
>CANNNH010000210.1 GCA_947505915.1 Comamonadaceae bacterium | reverse complement strand
TGACCAACAAATACCCAGTCATTGCCACGGAAATTGGTTACCAGTTGGCTACTGACAAAGGGGCGCATGTTCCTGTGATTGACGATGGCAGCTATGGCCCGCGAATTACTGATTACATGGGTAAGAAGGGGGTGAGCTGGGTGGCTTGGGTTTTTGATCCGGACTGGTCGCCGCAACTGATCAAAGACTGGGATTACACGCCCACCATGCAGGGTAAGCACTTTCGTGAAGTAATGTTGAAAGCAAACCCTGGGTAATTTACGATGCAAAACACACTTTTGGATAAACCATGCAGCCTGATTAACAGCCGCTCCAGGCAACGAAAATTGGCGTTATGTGCTTTCTATTTGGTAGCTGCATCCGCTGTTTCAATGCGGGTTAGCCACGCAAATCAGGTCTTTGTACATCCGGGCGGTGTTAATGGAAAAGCCGAACTGGAGCAGGTGCGCCAACGCATCCAAGGCGATGCATCGCTGTGGAGCAGCACAGGTAAATACGCGCCTTTGCGCGCACTAGCAACGCCATACGTCAAAACCCAGGCCCCTTGTAACGTGCAACGATGCGAGGAAGAGGCCAAGGCCGATGCTAAAAAAGCCTATGCGAATGCGCTTGCGTGGTACTACACCGGCGAGGCGCAGTACGCCGACAACGCCATGCAAGTTTTTCGCATCTGGGCCAACGACTTTGAGGGTTATGAGGTCGTACCTGGCATCAGTGGCCAGTCTCAGCTAAACGCGGGTTGGATAGGCGCATTGCTTGGCTCAGCGGCTGAGGTTTTGCGCAGTTATTCAGGCTGGAGTCATAAAGAGCAAGCGGCCGTGAAGTCCTTATTCGCCACTCGCTTTTATCCGGCATTGCACCAAGAAAGCGAATGGAATGGAAATAACGATCTGACACAGATTGACGCGCTGATGAACATCGCTGTATTTTCTGAAAATGAAGCGTGGCTGAACGAAGCTAAAGACCGACTGCACCGCCGCAATCCTAGGTTTTTCTATTTACCATCCGATGTAGGCATTGACCATAGATCTACCAACCCTTCATGGTTCAGTCCCATGCGTTGGGTGGCTGGAGTCACACAGGAAACCTGTCGTACCAATGCAAAGTTGCCTAACGATAACGGGCACCATACCCAATACGCTATGGCTTCTGCACTGCGTGCCGCCGAAGTGGCATGGAACCAGGGTGACCGCAGCGTATATGGTTTAAACCAATTACGCTACACCGCTGCCATGGAGCTTTTGGCTTTACAAGTTTTGTCGGGAGACATGCAAGGTGTGTGCGCCGACCCCAAGACTACCGCAAGCCTGTTTGACACCTGGATGATTGGCTACAACCATTACTACCGCCGTATGGGAATTCCCCTGCCCAATACGCAGAAATTGCTCAAAAATAGTGAGTCAAGAGTCTTTAAATCGGACTGGAATATTTTTTATGAAAGCCTCACCCATGATGAGTAGGGAGAATCTTGCATGAGTGGCAAACCCATCAGAAAAATAGTGATTGTCGGTGGTGGCTCCGCGGGATGGATGAGCGCAGCGCCTCTGGCCCAGAGGCTGCCCCCCGATTGCGAAATCACCTTGATTGAATCACCAGAGATCGGCACTATTGGTGTGGGTGAAGCCACCTTGCCAACCATTCGCTTTTTCAACAAGGCACTGGGGTTGGACGGAGCAGATTTTGTACGCAAAACTAAAGCCACCTTTAAGCTGGGTATTGAGTTCCAGGATTGGGGCCATATAGGCAACCGTATCTTTCATGGGTTTGGTGACTATGGCCCCTCAATTGAGAACCGCTCGCCCCACATGCACTGGATGCGACTCAAAGGGCTTGACAACCATTTCCCGCCACTAGACGACTTTTCTGTTTCGGGTGTGATGGCTCGCAATATGCGGTTTACACCTCCGGTTGGCGAGCAAGCGTCTGCAAGCAATGCCTTCTCATACGGATTTCATTTCGATGCTGGTCTTTATGCAATCTATCTTCGTGACTATGCTATGCGGCTTGGCGTTCGCCGTATCGAGGCGACGATTGTCGACGTGATACTCCACCCAACCAACGGCTTCATTGATGCAATAACCTTGCACGATGGCCGACGCATTGAGGGTGACCTTTTCATTGATTGCTCAGGTTTTCGCGGGCTACTCATCGAAGGAGCTCTGAAGGCAGGCTACGACGATTGGAGCTCCCAACTTCCCTGTAACAGTGCTTTGGCAGTGCCCTGTGCAAAAGTTGCAAAGCTCACGCCCTATACCCGGTCTACGGCCAAAGCTGCCGGTTGGCAATGGCGTATTCCATTACAGCATCGCACGGGCAATGGCCATGTGTATTGCAACTCATTCATCAGCGACGAAGAGGCTACACGGGTACTACTCGACGGGCTAGATGGTGAAGCTCTAGATACGCCACGGCAATTACGCTTTACAACTGGGCGTCGCAAGCGGTCATGGGTCAAAAACTGTGTCGCCATTGGTTTGTCCGCCGGATTTGTGGAGCCACTGGAATCTACGAGTTTGAGCCTCATCGAAACGGCGGTAGGCATGCTTATTGAAAATTTTCCTAACAGCGATTTTCGTCCAGAACTGGCAGACGAGTTCAATCGTCAGATATCTATACGTTATGAGTCAGTGCGAGATTTCATCATCATGCATTACAAGCTCACCAGCCGCACCGATTCGGAGTTCTGGAAGTATTGCGCCAACATTTCCATTCCCGATTCACTGTGTCATCAGATTGAACTTTTCCGTGAAACGGGGCGAGTGGTAATTTACGACAAAAGCGGCTTTATGGAGCCTTCTTTCATCGCGATCATGATGGGTTTGGGCATAGAGCCAAAAACCTACGACCCATTCGTCGATTTGATGGACCTTGTCTCTTTGCGTCACCACTTTGCGAACGTCCACAAAGCGATAGCCCTTACGGTGCGTAATATGCCAGACCATACCGATTACATTGATAGGCACGTTGCCGCCTAGGCTAGCGGTCAGCTAGTAAATATACTGCCCATTGACCAAAAAATAGTCTATATGGACTTGATTTTTCTTGGTGAAATAGGCTTAGTGTTTAGTCGATATTTGGTGCGTAGAGAGTAAATTTATTTGCGACGATTTCACTCGTTTCGAAAGTTCCCTGAGCAAATATGTTCGACTGACTCTGTGAAGTGAGGCTAAGCAGATAATTTATCTTGTGGAAATAGAAGCCGTTCTGACAGCGAAAATTTAAACCAATGTATCCGGATCAATTGGCAACTTACCTGGACTATTGACCAGCCAATCCTAGTTGTTAAAGCAAATGCTTTATCCCTTCCACTTTTGCATGATGGTCACTTTCGCAACATCCAAATGGCCTACTAGGCATTAAACGGTCGCCCATGCAACTTCCACTTGACTACCGGCACCGTCAGCATGGTACTGGCCAGGGCCATCAGCAAGAGCGCGGTAAAGGCGTCGTTGGAAATAATGCCTTTGTCCAGCAAGATGTTACAAAAAATAATCATGATTAAAGCCTTGGTCTGCAGCAACCAGCCGATCAAAGAGGCTTCGCCCTGTTTCCAGCCCAGCAGGCGTCCGGCCAAGTGCACACCCAGTAATTTGCCGCTCACCGCAGCCAGCAACAACCAGGCAGCGGCCACAAAAACAGCCATGCCGCCCAAACTCCATTGCGTGCGCAGGCCAGTGCTGAGGAAAAACACTGGCATCATGAGCAGCAACACGTTGTTGCGCAGTGCATCGCGTTGGGCCTGGTCGATAGCGTCAGCATCGATCACGACGCCGGCCAAAAATGCACCCACCATAAAGTGCAATCCCGCCACATCAGCGCCCAGGGCGCATAAAGCCAGCCAAACCAGTCCCAGATAAAGCCGGTCGCGTGCCGGTATACGCGGCATGATCGCGCGCAGACACCATGACAGCAGCGCAAACAAGAGCAGGAAAACAAGCTGTAAGCCCGCCCGCTGATAGTCCATCAGTATCAGGGCCAAAACGCCCCAAATGAAGATATCGTCCAAACTGGCGTAGCGAAGAATGCGCTGGCCCAGGTCGGTGCGCAGAATATGGAGTTTCTCCAAAAACAACACCAAAATGGGCAAAGCCGTTACCGCGCAAGACATGGCGACACCCAACACAAACTGCCACTG
>CANNNH010000209.1 GCA_947505915.1 Comamonadaceae bacterium | reverse complement strand
TCGGCAGTGGCGCCAGCGCCAATGGGCGAGGTGTTAGAGCCCGATTTGTCGCAGCGCAACAACCACAGCCGCCAAGCTTCAGACTTGCATGAAGAAGCTGTGGAAGCGTCTGTTTCTGAAACCACAAGCGAAGAAAAGGCGGTACCCGTTGCTGCCTGATCTCAAGTTCACCCGCATGGCGCCGATCTATCCATGGTCAACGATTGAACACAGGAGAACTTGATCATGCGAGCCAATTCCAGAGCCATTGAAAGTTACGGAGACGTCAAGGTCACCACCGGCGTTTCTAAAGCCAACAATGTCGAACTCATTCAAATGCTGTTTGACGGCTTGATTGAAAGCTTGGCCACCACCAAAGGCCATATCCAGCGCAACAGCATCGCTGAAAAAGGCAAATCGATTGCCCGTGCCAGCCGCATTGTGTTAGGCCTGCAAGGTGCTTTGGATTTTGAAAAAGGTGGCGAGCTGGCCACCAATTTAAATGAACTTTATAACTACATTACGCGCCGTTTGCTGCATGTGAACGCACGCAATGATTTGGCGGCTTTGGATGAAATTCATAGCCTGATGACTGAAATCCGTGGCGCATGGGAATCCGTGCCTGCGTTGATCCCGCGAACCACCCCTGGCCGTGAATTTGTAAATTGAAAATTTGTTGTTTTTAATTCAACAGATTTATCAGTTAATCTAGGGGTAGTTTTGCTAGGCATGTTGGCGCTTTAGCGTCAGCATGCTTTAACAATTGGAGCTTGCAATGGCAGCAATAGGTTTAGTCGTTTTGATGATCGCCGTGTTCGGTGTGTTCGTTGCCCACGGTGGCGATTTGACACCTGTGATCAAGGCCGCGCCTTGGGAATTTGCCCAGATTTTTGGCGCTGCTGTTGCTGCCAGCATGATCAGTAACAGTGGTGCCGCGGTAGGCTCGGGTTTCAGTGCTGTTGGTAAAGTATTCAAAGGCCCCAAGTACCACAAGGATGATTATTTGGCTGTCATTTTGGTGGTTTCCAAAATACTTAAAACCCTCAAAGCCGAGGGTGCAGTGGCGCTAGAGCCGCATATTGAAAACCCCGAATCCAGCGCGATTTTTGCCGAATACCCACCCATCTTGCAAGACCATGCTTTGCTTGAGTTGATCTGTGACACCATTCGCTTGATGGTGGTGTCCTCGGGCAACTTAAGCCCTTACGCGGTCGAAGACGTGATGACCGCTTCCATTAAAAACCACCACCACCACGAGATGGCTAACGCCGCTTTTTGGTCGAGCATGGAAGGTGCCTTGCCTGCTTTGGGCATTGTGGCCTGTGTGTTGGGTGTGGTGAAGACCATGGGCGCGATTGACCAACCCCCCCCTGTGCTGGGTGCTTTGATTGGTTCTGCGCTGGTGGGGACGTTTATGGGTGTGTTGTTGGCTTACGGTGTCGCCGGTCCATTTGCGGTGCGTATCGGGCAGGTGATCGAAGAAGACAATGAAATCTACAAATGCGTCCAACAACTCATCGTTGCCAATTTGCATGGACACCCCATGCCACTGGTGATTGAGGCTGCCAGGTCGGTCATCAACAGCCACAATAAACCGTCGTTTGGAGAGATCTTTGACGGTATGCGAGGCAAATAACCGTGGCTGAAGCAGCAGTCGCCCAAGCCGAAGCAGACACCGTCGTTGACGACGCGCCTACAGAAGCCGCAACCGAAGCGCCTGCGGCAGCGGATGCAGGGGCGCTAGCGCCCGTCATCATCATCAAGAAGATTGAAGATGGCCACGGCGGCGCCCACGGTGGTGCTTGGAAGATTGCGCTGGCTGACATGATGACTGCCATGATGGCGTTTTTTTTATTAATGTGGCTGCTGGGTGCGTCCAACGCCGACCAACGCAAAAGCATTGCCGACTATTTCAAACCCACCTCGCACAGCTTGACGCCTGTGGGTCAGTTGGCCGGTTCCAATGGTGTCTTGGGTGGTCGTTCCATCATTGACCCCGATGCTTTTCCTTATGGTTCGCGCCAAACCGGCTTGCTCGAGCGCTTGACGCCCAAGTCCGAGGGCGGCCCCAACCCCGACACCGAGCCCGGCCCCGAAAATGAAAACGAGGCCAAAGACCCCACGTCTGGCGGCAAAGGCGAGGGCTTAGGCTCAGGTGCCGGCGGTCAGGGCGAAGGCGGTAGCGACCCCGAAAAAATGAGCAAAGCCGAGCGCAAAGCCGCCGCGGAACAAGAAGACAAAGAAAACTTTGAAAAGCTCGAACAAGAGCTCAAAGAGAAGCTTTCGGAAAACAAAAAGTTCGAAAGCCTGAAAGACAAAGTGGCGATCAGCCGCGACAAAGATGGCTTGCGTATTGAAATCATCGACAACGCCGACTTCGCGATGTTCCCCAGTGGCGGTGTGGGCATGCAAGGCAAGGCTGCGGCTTTGATTGCGGAAGTGGCGGCCTCTTTGGGTGATATGCCCAACAAGGTGGCCATTCGCGGTCACACCGATGCGGTGCCCTTCCAAAACCCCGAAGGCAAAAACAACTGGTCGCTGTCGGCAGACCGCGCTGAGGCCACGCGTCAAATTTTGCAGAAAAAAGGTATCAAGGAAGAGCGCTTTAAACGCATCGAGGGTGTTGCAGATACCGACCCGTTCAACCCCAAAGACAAGTTTGATCCACGCAACCGCCGCATGAGCATCACGGTGCTCAACCAAGATCCGAAATAAACCTTAAGCGGTTCTGAGGTCGTATTTGTTGATCTTCTCGATCAACGTGGTGCGCTGAAGGTTCAACAACTTGGCGGTGCGCGAGACATTGCCTTGAGAGCGTTCCAAGGCTTGCTCGATAATGTTGCGTTCTATTTCTGCCAAGCGGTCTTTAAGCGACATGCCTTCAGGCGGCAAATGCGGCATGCCTTGCGCCAACATGATGATGCTCTCGATCTCGTTGTCTTGCGGCTCGGGTTGGTCAACCATCGACAACTCACCCATCTCCGCCAATACCTCGGGCGGCGGCGTCATGTCTTGCGACACGCAAGGCCCCATTTGCAGCAACATGGCTTCTTGCACCGGTACCAAACCTTTGGGCAGCAAACTTGGCGGGATCGATCGAATGTCCAGTTCTTGACCGGCATACAAGGTGCTGAAGCGGTCCATCAAATTGGTCAGTTCACGCACATTGCCAGGCCATGCGTAGTTGACCAAGGCGTCTAAAAACGCGGGGTTGAAGCGAATCGCTTGCGATTGCGGCGATTTGTAATGCGAAGAATAAAAATTCAGCAGTTCTGGGATGTCTTGGGGGCGTTCGCGCAGGGGCGGGGTGACCACTGGCAATACATTAAGTCGATAGTACAAATCTTCGCGGAAGCGTCCAGCTTGAATTTCTGTTTCTAAATCGCGGTGTGTGGCGGCAATGACACGAACATCAATGGGAATTTGCCGTGTCGAGCCCACGGGGTCAATCACCCGCTCTTGCAAGACCCGCAGCAATTTGACCTGCATGTCCAGTGACATATCGCCAATTTCATCTAAGAAAATGGTGCCGCCGTGCGCCAACTCAAAACGACCAATGCGGTCTGCCACCGCACCGGTGAAGGAACCTTTGCGGTGACCGAAGAGTTCACTTTCCAATAACTCTTTAGGAATAGCTGAACAATTTATAGGTACAAAACTACCCCCCAACCGATCGGATTGTTCGTGCAAAGAACGCGCAAGTAACTCCTTGCCCGTACCGCTTTCGCCGGTGATGAGTACCGTGGCGGCGGAGTTGGCGATGGTGGAGATCAGGCGACGCAGGGCTTGCGCGATCGGGCTGTTACCGATGAAATGAGAGGAAGACTTCATGCTTATTCCCATTGTGACGCAAGGGGCCAATTGGACAAGTCGCCAAAAGTATTCCAACGAAAAGAATGAAAGACCTTAAAGAAGCGCCACTGTGCGCCGATTCATAGCTTGTACCCAATCAGAGGAACTTAACATGATGTACCGAATTGCTCTCGCCGCCGCCGCTTTGTCTGGTCTGACCGCTTGCGAAACCATTCATACCTTGTCAGCCCCCATGCAAGCACCGGTGGTGGCTATGGCCGCACCCGTGAGTGCCGCCGCTCCCAAAGTAGCACCTTCCGTGGCGCCTGAACCCACACCCGTCTCCATGATCACCCCGATGATGGAG
>CANNNH010000208.1 GCA_947505915.1 Comamonadaceae bacterium | reverse complement strand
TCTGCCACCTCAGGATAGGCTTGACGCAAATGCGCATAGGTGGTTTGCAAATGCGCTGCTGTGGGCTCGCCAGCCGGCAGCAGCGCCAGCTCCTGAGGGTAGCGCCTGTGCAAGCGTTGCACCAAGCGTGAGCCTTGCGACAAAGGGGTGGGCAGGGTCATGGGCCGACCGTATGCGTACGGAGCGTTTTGCGGGTCATAATTCTGTTGATTCTTTCGCCATGACTAACAACACAGATTTGCCCATTGTCACCGCCAAGCCCTCGCGCTGGTGGCGCGGCTACGCTTGGGGTGTTCGGGTGCTGTGGTGGTTGGCCTTGTCTGCGTGGGGCTTGGTGGCTGTGGCCGCGCTTGCCTTGCATTTTTGGATCGTGCCACGTGTGCTCGATTGGAAGATCGACATCGAAGATGCGGCTTCGCAAGCCTTGGGTGTCAAGGTCAGCATAGGCAACCTCGACACCCTCTCCACCGACTGGCTGCCCTCCTTGGAAATCACCGACTTTGTGCTGCGAAATGCCGCGGACGAAGAAGTGTTGCGCCTGCCGCGCGTGCTGGTTTCACTCTCGCCCACTTCGCTTTTGACCTTGTCGCTTGATAGGGTGGACATAGACAGCCCCTTGATAGAGGTTACGCGCGACAGCGATGGACAGTTGCGCATTGCCGGTTTGTTGATGGGACAGGCACAGCCCTCGGCCTTGGCCGACTGGTTTTGGAGCCAACCCGAAATATTTGTGCACCGTGGGCGCTTGCGCTGGGTTGATCAGAAGGCGTCTTTGCCCGCGGTGGAATTGCAAGAAGTCAATGTCGTTTTGCGCAATGGCTTGCGCAGCCACGATTGGCGCATCGATGCCACGCCGCCGCCTGAATGGGGTGCGCGGTTCAGCCTGCAAGGGCGTTTTCATCAGCCATTGCTCAGTCGCCATGCCAGCGACTTACATACCTGGGATGGGGATGTCTACGCCGCTTTTTCGCACATCGACCTTGCGCCCATGCAGCCCTATCTGCGCTTTGTGCTGGGCGACGGTGTGCAAAACGGTCAAGGTTGGTTGCGTCTGTGGGCGCAGGTGCGCCAAGGCAAGGTGGTGGCGCAAACCGTGGACGTCGATATGCAGGCGCTGCGTTGGCAAGCGAAAGAGACCGCCCCTGCGGTGGTGCTGCAACAAGTCCAAGGGCGTTTGCACCACCAAGCGTGGCTAGAGGGTTTGGGGCAGGACTTGCGCAGCCAAGAACTGGCCTTGCGCTTTGAAGACGGCGAAGAATGGAGCTTGGGGAGCAGCCGTGTGGCGTGGCGCGACGAGGGCGAGCATGTGGCCGATGCCGGCGAATTGCAATTGCAGGGCTTTTCTTTAGAAATGCTCGCTCGCATCGCTCAGCGCTTGCCCTTGGGCGAGAGCTGGCAAGCACGACTGGCCTTGGCGCACCCCAAGGGACAGGTCAAGCAACTGGATGTGCGCTGGTTCTTAGCCCACAGCGATGCCCCGCAGTTCAACCTCAAAACCGAGGTCACTGGCTTGTCGCTTCAGTCCTCTAGCAGCGCGGCCAAGCCTGACCCTGCTTTGTGGTGGCCAGGCCTGCAGTCGTCGCAACTCAAATTGGAAGTCAGCGAACACGGCGGCAAAGCCCAGTGGCAGCAAACAGGAGGCCGTTTAGAAATGGGCGGTATTTGGCAGACCAACCAAATGGCGGTGAAAGAGGCGTCGGCAGATGTTTCTTGGGTGAAAAAAGACCGCCAATGGGCGCTGACGGTACACCAAGCCCAAATGGAGAACCCCGACTTGCAAGCACAAGTGCAAGGCAGTTGGTTGTCTGGTGCGAGCACACAAGACATGGGTGTCTTGGATATGCAGGCCAAAGTGGCGCGCTTAGAGGCGACCACGCTGCACCGCTATTTGCCGCTTGCCATGGATGAACAAGCACGCCACTATTTGCGCGACGCTTTATTGGCGGGCCGTTTCAGCCAAGCCGCTATCGAACTCAAAGGCCCCATAGACCGTTTCCCTTTTAGCCGCAACAACGAGGGCGTGTTCACCGTCAAAGCCCCGTTCCAAGGCTTGAGCATGCAGTACGCTCCCAGCAGCCTGTTGAGCGCTGCACAGCGGCGCGACAAAGTGGCGTGGCCGCAGGTGCAACAAGCCGCAGGCGAGCTGCAAATCAACCGCAACCGCCTTTTCATCAAGGGCGCTTCCGCGCGTATCGGGCAAGACGGGGCCACAACGCTGAGCAAACTGGACCTTCAAATAGCCGATCTGCGCGATATCGTGGTGGACATCAGCACCCAGATGCGCGGCAATTTGAGCGATGTGGCGCAGATGGTCAAAACCTCGCCGCTCAACAGCATCACCGACCAAGCGTTCACGCAAGTCACTGCCACTGGCACTGCCGAGCACCAACTTCGCTTGAATCTTCCGCTGCAAAACCTGGCCCTTGCCAAAGTGCAAGGCAGCGTGGTGCTCAATGGCAACGATATCCAGTGGCAGCCGTCTCTTCCTCGCTTTAGCAAATTGCGTGGCACCCTCAACTACACCGAGTCAGGGTTGGCGGTCAATAATCTGCGCTTGCGTTGGCTGGGTGGGGATGCACGCCTCGATGGCGGTTTGCGTTTCAACGACAGCATCGACGCAGGCCCTTCGCGCCTGAGTTTGCAAGGCAGTGTCAGCGCCGAGGCTTTGCGCCAATTGCCTGAGCTTTCGCTGGTCTCGGGTTTTGCTGCGCATTTAAGCGGCAGCACCGCCTTTATTGCCAGCTTGGGTTTGCGCCGGGGTTTGCCTGAGTTTTCTTTTAGTAGCTCTTTGCAGGGCATGGGTGTGGATTTGCCAGAGCCCTTGAACAAACCTGCGGATGCTGTTTGGCCGGTGCGCTTTGACAATGAGCTTTTGCGGGTTTCACAAGCCAAAGGCAGTGCCCACTTAGAGCAAAGCACCCTCACTTTGGGGCAACTCATCACCGTCAGTTATTTGCGCGATATGACGCCCCAAGTGCCGCAGGTCTTGCGCGGGCAAATTGCCTTGGGACCCGTGTCGCCGCGCAAAGACATCCCAGAAGGCACGGTGCTGATGCAAGTGCAGTTGCCACATTTCCATGCCGACGATTGGCAGCAAACCTTGTCCGGCTGGCTCGGAACCCAAACCAAGGACGATAAACCTGCCAAGCCCGCCAGCCCCCAAGCCATGGCCTTTGTGCCCACCCGATTTGAGGTGGGTACCAACGAACTGCTGTGGCTTGGGCGCACCTTCAACCGAGTGCAAGCCAGTGCCGACAAGCAAGGCCCACAGTGGCGTATCCAACTCAAAGCCGATGAAGCGCAGGGGCAAATCGACTACAAACCTGCGCAAGAAAACCAATCAGCGCGGGTGGTGGCGAGGTTGACCAATTTGGTGATTCCGCCTGCTGCGGTGCAAGACGTGGAAGCGACTTTGTCGGACTCACCCAAAGATTTGCCCACCATGGACATAGCCATTGACAACTTGGAGTTGCGCGGCTTGAAGTTAGGACGCGCCGAGGTTGAGGGTTTTAGCCGGTCCATCGCCGGTGGCGGTCGGGAATGGGTGCTCAACAAGTTCAACCTCAGCTTGCCAGAAGCGAGTTTTCAAGCCAAAGGCCAATGGGGCGGGGTGGGTCGCGTGCTGGCCAAGCGCACCCAACTGGACTTCACCCTGCAGCTGCAAAACTCGGGCGAGTTATTGGAGCGGCTTGGCTACAAAGGTGCTATTCGCAACGGCAAAGGACGCATGGCTGGGCAGGTCGGTTGGACGGGTTCGCCGTTTTCGCCCGACTACGCCAGCATGGGCGGTCAATTCAATGTGAACCTCGACAAGGGCCAGTTTTTGAAAGCCGAGCCAGGTGTCGCGCGTTTGTTTGGCGTTCTTAATTTACAAGCCTTGCCACGGCGCCTCACCTTGGACTTTTCCGATGTGTTCAGCGAGGGCTTTTCCTTTGACTTTGTGCGTGGCGACGTACAAATACAGCAAGGCATTGCCAGCACCAACAATTTGCAGATGAAGGGGGTGACAGCGGCGGTGATGCTCGAAGGCAAGGCCGATATCGAGCATGAAACCCAAGATCTCAAAGTGGTGGTGGTGCCTGACCTCAACACCGGCACAGCCACCTTGCTCTACACCATCATCAACCCCGTGGTGGGCTTGACCAGCTTTCT
>CANNNH010000207.1 GCA_947505915.1 Comamonadaceae bacterium | reverse complement strand
TTGGTTACCACCTCAATCGCCTTTATTTTGGCGGGTGTGGTGATGTTTTTGGTGGCCTGGACGGTGGAGCGCTTTGTGCTGCGCCACTTGGTGAACCAGGAAGGCACAACGCTTTTGATGGCTACCCTGGGTATCGCCTATTTACTCGACGGCGTGGGACAGACGATTTTTGGGAGCGATATTTACAAAATCGACATCGGTATGCCCAAAGAGCCGATCATGGCTTTTGAGTCCACCTTCCCCGGTGGTATTTTGATCAACCAAGAAGACCTGATTGCCGCCGCGATTGCAGCGGGCCTGGTTATTTTGCTCACCCTGTTTTTCCAAAAAACCTCGACCGGTCGTGCGCTGCGTGCGGTGGCCGATGACCACCAGGCCGCACAGTCGATCGGCATCCCACTCAACCGCATTTGGGTCATTGTGTGGTGCGTGGCTGGGGTGGTGGCCTTGGTCGCTGGCATGATTTGGGGTAGCAAGTTGGGCGTGCAGTTTTCCCTTTCGGCGGTGGCCTTACGGGCGTTACCGGTGGTGATTTTGGGCGGCCTGACTTCGGTGCCCGGCGCCATTTTGGGCGGGCTAATCATCGGTGTGGGAGAGAAACTCTCCGAGGTATTTCTAGGCCCCTACGTGGGCGGCGGCATTGAAATATGGTTTGCCTATGTGCTGGCGCTGGTGGTATTGCTCTTTCGCCCGCAAGGTTTGTTTGGCGAAAAAATCATCGATCGTGTCTGAAAGACGCGTGTCGAAGTCCAAAGATTAAATGTGAAGCACGTACAACATGTTTTATAGAGAAAACGGCCAATTCAAAACCAGCTACTGGGCTGACCAGCAGATCTTCCTTATTGCCCAGGACCGCTGGGCTATTTTGGCCTTGCTGGTATTTGCCTTTGTTGGCGTGCCCTTGTTGGTGGATGAGTACCTTTACCGCGCCATCTTGATTCCCTTTTTGATTCTGTCCTTAGCGGCCTTGGGCGTGAATATTTTGGTCGGCTACTGCGGTCAGATTTCACTGGGTTCGGGTGGGTTTATGGCCGTGGGCGCCTACGCAGCCTACAACACTTTTATTCGCATTGACGACATGCCTTTGCTGCTGGCGTTGCTGTCGGGTGGTTTCTTTGCCACCTTGGTGGGCATCTTTTTTGGCATACCGAGCTTGCGCGTCAAAGGTTTGTACTTGGCGGTGGCCACACTGGCGGCGCAGTTTTTTTGCGATTGGGCGTTTTTGCGCATCAAATGGTTCACCAACAACACCTCATCGGGTTCGGTGTCGGTGTCCAACCTGCAGGTATTTGGTCAGCCAATCGACACCCCAGTTCAGAAGTACATTTTTTGCTTGAGCATTTTGTTGGTGTTTGCCTTGCTAGCCAAAAATCTGGTTCGCAGCGCGGTAGGCCGCGAATGGATGGCCATTCGCGACATGGACGTGGCCGCCGCGGTAATTGGCATTCGCCCGATGTACGCTAAGTTGAGCGCCTTTGCGGTCAGCTCCTTCATAGTGGGCGTGGCCGGAGCGTTGTGGGGCTTCATCCATTTGGGGGCCTGGGAGCCGGCAGCGTTCTCGGTAGACCGCTCGTTCTCGCTGTTATTCATGGTCATCATTGGCGGCATGGGCTCCATCATGGGCAGTTTTTTCGGCGCCGCTTTTATTGTGGTTCTCCCGATTTTCCTCAACCAATTCATTCCCGTTGTAGGAGGGGTGTTTGGCCTTGAGGTGTCAACGGCCTTCATTTCGCATGCCGAGTACATGGTGTTTGGTGCCTTGATTGTTTGGTTTTTGATCGTCGAGCCGCATGGTCTGGCACGTCTGTGGAGCCTGGGCAAGCAAAAGCTGCGCTTGTGGCCCTTCCCGCATTGAGTTTTTCCCCGTTGTTTATTTTTTAAAGGAGACTTTGATGAGCTTAAAATTAACCTTAGCAGCTGGCTTGGCCGTGGCAACATTGGTCACCAGTGTGGCTACACCGGCCTTGGCCCAGTCCAAAGAGCAGTTTTTCCCCATGCTGGTGTACCGCACCGGCGCTTATGCCCCCAATGGCGTGCCATTCGCAAATGGCTATGCCGACTACCTCAAGTTGGTCAATGCTCGCGGTGGTATCAACGGCGTCAAGGTGTCGTTTGAAGAATGCGAAACCGGCTATGCCACCGACCGCGGTGTCGAGTGCTACGAGCGCCTCAAAGGCAAAAACGGCGGTGCCACCGTGTTCCAACCTTTGTCCACCGGCATCACCTTCGCACTGACCGAAAAAGCCCCCGGCGACAAGATTCCTCTTATCACAGGAGGCTATGGCCGCAGCGAATCGGCCGATGGCCAAGTGTTCAAATGGAACTTCCCGCTGACCGGCACCTACTGGGGGGCTGCTGATATGTTGATTCAGCACCTGGCGGCCAAAGAGGGTGGCTTTGACAAGCTCAAGGGCAAAAAAATCACCTTGGTCTACCACGACAGCCCGTATGGCAAAGAACCCATTCCTTTACTGCAAGAGCGCGCTGCCATGCATGGCTTTGCGCTGACCTTGCTGCCCGTGGCCCACCCTGGCGTGGAGCAAAAAGCCACTTGGTTGCAAATCCGCCAAAACCGCCCCGACTATGTGCTCAACTGGGGCTGGGGGGTGATGAATTCCACCGCCCTCAAAGAAGCCGTGGCCACAGGCTTTCCGCGCGACAAGATGTATGGTGTTTGGTGGGCCGGTGCCGAGCCCGATGTGAAAGACGTGGGCGACGGTGCCAAGGGATACAACGCCTTGGCGCTGCAACACGGTGCTGAGCCCAATGCAGCGGTGGTTAAAGAAATTTTGGCCAAGTTGCACGACAAAGGCCAAGGCACTGGCCCTAGGCCCGAGGTGGGTGAGGTGCTTTACATGCGCGGGCTGATAGCGGCCATGTTGGCGGTAGAGGGTGTGCGCGCTACGCAAGAACGCTTTGGCAAAGGCAAGTGGGTGTCAGCCGAGCAAGCGCGTTGGGGATACGAAAACCTCAACCTGACCCAAGCCAAGTTGGACGTCCTGGGCTTCAAGGGCGTGATGCGCCCCATTTCAACCTCTTGTTCTGACCACCAAGGCGCTTCCTGGGCCCGCGTACATCAGTGGGATGGCACGAAATGGAACTTTACCAGTGACTGGATGCAACAAGACGATGCGATCATAAAGCCCATGGTCAAGGCTGCCGCTGACAAGTATGCGGTCGAGAAAAAGTGGACTCGTCGTACTGGTCAAGACTGCCAGTCGTAATCGGTAAGGCCTAGCCCTTGTGCGCCTAAGGCGTTCACGGGTCTGGCCGGGGGTTCCTTGGAGCCCCCAATCGCCAGGCTTGCTGTGCAGGCTTGGCGATTGGTTGAAAAAGGCAAGACATGGAACCCAACAGCATCGTTCTCAACGTTAATGGCATCGAGGTCATCTACAGCCACGTCATCTTGGTCTTAAAGGGCGTGTCCTTGAAGGTGCCCAATGGCAAGATCGTCGCCATTTTGGGCGGCAATGGTGCCGGTAAGACCACCACTTTGCGCGCTGTGTCTAATTTGTTAAAAGGCGAGCGCGGGGAGGTCACCAAAGGCAGCATCGAATTGCGTGGCGAGCGCATCGAGAACCTCACGCCGGCCGATCTGGTGCAGCGCGGTGTGGTGCAGGTGATGGAAGGCCGTCATTGCTTTGCCCACCTCACCATCGAAGAGAACTTGCTCACCGGCAGCTATACGCGCAAGAACAAGGCTGAGATCGCTGGCAATTTGGAAAAAGTGTATGCCTATTTCCCGCGCCTGAAGATGCGGCGTACCAGCCAGGCAGCCTATACCTCGGGCGGCGAACAGCAGATGTGTGCTATCGGGCGCGCGCTGATGGCTAGCCCGACCATGGTCTTACTGGACGAGCCGTCTATGGGCTTAGCACCGCAAATCGTGGAAGAGGTGTTTGAGATCGTCAAAGACCTGAACCAAAAAGAAAAAGTGACTTTTCTCCTGGCCGAGCAGAACACTAATATGGCGCTGCGCTATGCGGACTATGGCTACATCATGGAGTCCGGGCGGGTGGTGATGGATGGGCAGGCTAGCGATTTGGCCAATAACGAGGATGTGAAAGAGTTTTACCTCGGCATGGGCGGTGGCGAGCGCAAGAGCTTTAAAGACGTCAAGAGCTACAAGCGCCGCAAGCGCTGGTTGGCTTAAATTTTCAGGAGTGTCTATGGCTGAACATTACGACGCACTGGAAACCCGCACGCA
>CANNNH010000206.1 GCA_947505915.1 Comamonadaceae bacterium | reverse complement strand
TGATGACAAGCAATACCAATGCACACCCGTTTCGCATTTCAGAACGCTTAGTCCATGACGTGAGCGATGAAGAGCGCAACCAAATTTACGAAGAAGCGTGGCTTAAAGGTGGCCTGCAATTTCGTGCCACATTCAAGGATTTGCTGCAAAACCCTGATTCAAATCGAACTGCGGCAGATTTCATTCGAAACAAAATTCGCCAGACAGTCACCGATCCTGTCAAGGCAGAGCAACTCAGCGATATTGACCATCCGTTTGCTGCAAAGCGACCGCCCATCGACAGCGGTTATTTCGAAACCTTTAATTCAGACCATGTAGATTTGGTCAACCTTCGTGAGACACCCATAGAGTGCATCACGCCTCTGGGAATCAAAACAAGCACGACTGAGTTCAATTTAGACATCATCGTTTTTGCGACTGGCTTTGATGCCATGACGGGCTCTTTGTTAAAGATGGATATACAAGGCCGAAATGGTGTGACCTTGCAAAAAACTTGGCAGGCTGGCCCCTTGAATTACCTCGGTCTTCAGGTGCCTGGTTTTCCCAATATGTTCACCATCACGGGTCCTGGCAGCCCCTCTGTTCTATGCAATATGCCACCAGCCATTGAGCACCATGTTGAATGGATCACAAACTGCATTGAACATCTGCAAAAAAATAAGATTGATTCCATTGAGGCCAGCCAACAAGCCAGTGAAAGCTGGGTTGCCACTGTCAACGCGGCTGCCAATGAAACCCTGTTGCCACAGGCCAAGCATTCTTGGTATTTAGGTGCGAATGTGCCTGGCAAACCACGTGTATTCATGCCCTACCCTGGGGGCTTTTTGCGCTACCGTACAACTTGTGAAGAGGTCGTCAACAAGGGTTACGCTGGCTTTGTAGTGGGGCGTGAATCTGTAAGTCAGACTGACAGGTAACGCTTCTTAATGTCTGCATTGGCGTTGAGCTCGGCAATACTTCCCACAAATACATCGCAGCCTTTATCAATCACCACTGCACGGTCAGCCAAGCCTAAACAAAAATGCAAGTTCTGCTCTGCCAAAACGATGGTGGTACCTTGTTGTCGTAAGTTTTCAATCAGCTCACCAATTTTTTGAACCATGATGGGTGCAAGCCCCTCACTGGGTTCATCCAAAAGCAACAAGCTTGGGTTGCCCATCAAGGCTCGCCCAATGGTCAGCATTTGCTGCTCACCGCCAGACAGCAAACCTCCCATGCGTTGCCTGAGGGGATATAAGAGGGGCAACATCTCATAGACACGATCAAGCGTCCAAACCTGCTCACCCTGTTGTCCAAGCTTCGCTGCGATGGTCAAATTGTCTTGAACGGACAAACCCGTAAAAATTTGCCTGTCATCAGGAACAAAGCCAATACCGGCTCTGGCAATCAGGTGTGAGGGCAAGCCAGTGGTATTTTTTTCGTTGAACTGTATGCGGCCAGCAGAAGTTGCAATGACACCTGCAATGGCTTTCATGCTTGTGCTTTTACCTGCCCCGTTTCGTCCTAACAGCGCCAAAGTTTCGCCTAGGTGAACTTGCAGTTTCAGGCCAAACAAAACCTGACTGCTGCCGTAACGGACATCCAATCCAACAACATCAAGCATGACGTTCATGGGCAAGCTCTTTGGGTGTGCCTAAGTAGGCCTCAATCACATCGGGGTTGTTACGAATTTGCTCGGCTGATCCTTGCGCAAGTAATTTTCCATAGGACAAAACATAAATATGCTGAGCTATGCGAAAAACCACGTCCATATCGTGCTCAATCAAAACAATGGTGAGTCCACCTTTTTTCCAAAGCGAATACACCGTGTCAATCATTTGGGTTCTTTCCTCTGGACCCATACCGGCCACAGGCTCATCGAGCAACAAAACTTTGGGTCGAAGCACCAAAGCCAGCGCAATATCAAGGAGTTTTTGATCACCATGCGACAGATTGCCACTGATTACATCAGCCTTGTGCTGCAAGCCCAAAAGCTCCATAACCTCCAACGCTCTGTCGCGGGTTTGTTCAAGCGGAAAACTGCCGTGCATTTGCGCTGACTTGCCCAAAGGAGATTGCAGAGCCCCTCTTAAGGATTCTTCCACTGTCAACGTTTTAAAGAGTTTTGCTACTTGAAAGGCTCTGCCAATACCCTTTCGGATAATTTCACTGCTGGATAAGCCCACAATATTTTCATCCTCGAGCAAAATCTTGCCAGCATCTGGCTGTAAAGCACCAGAGATGAGATTGAAAAATGTGGTCTTGCCAGCACCGTTGGGGCCGATCACAGCCGACAAAGAACCACTGGGGAAATTCATTGACACATCCGATGTGGCAGTCACGCCACCAAAGGATTTACTTAAGTGTTCAATGCGCAGCATCAGTCGACACCAGCCAGGTTTCGTGCAGGTGGAACACCGCCATAGGTTTGCCAGGTTGAGCCAGCCAGCCAGCCACAATCAACAGGTAGATTGATGCCCGTGATGGCTGAAGCTGCGGGTGAAAGCAAAAAACCAATGACATCCGCGACCTCCTCTGGCCTGACCATGCGACCCATGGCTGATTGGGCATGAAGGTCAGCGGGGTTACGGTCACCCCTGTCGATGGCGGCTTGCAACCCTTCCGTCAAGGTGTAGCCTGGCGAGACAGCATTGACTCTGACCCCCGATCGACCCCATTCGGCAGCCAAACAGGCAGTGATGGATATGACCGCAGCCTTGGCGGGTGCATAAGCGTGCAAAGGAATGGATCGCGAACCCGTTATCGAGGCAATGTTGACAATGGCGCCATGACCAAGGGATGCCATGCGGGCGCCAAAAACAGCACAACACAAGTAGGTTCCACGTTGATCAACCGCAATCACTTTGTCCCATTCGGCCATGTCAAGTTGCTCTGGTGGCAATTTGCGCTGCAAGATGCCCGCACTGTTGACCAAGCCAGATACCGCCCCATGGTTTTGAAATATCAAGGCCTCAACTTCACGCACCATGGCCTCTTGCAAAACATCGCATGGGTAAAAAGCAGCAACGCCTGTCTTTTGTGTGGTGGCCTCAGACCAAGTGCCCGGTAGATCGAGGGCTATAACTGTGTCACCTCGGGCTACCAAATGCCGCACACAGGCAGCGCCAATGCCACTCGCCGCACCGGTTACCACGCTTAATTTTTGTGAGCTCATGTCTTGCCACCTTTTCGGTTGATTTTTTGAAGCAGTTCAAGCGAAAAATCAGTGATGCCTCGCTTGAAACCCAGCGCAAACAAAAGCACCACCAAGCCCAGGGCCAAACCGTGGTATTCGGTAGTGCGGGTAATGATGTCATTGAATAACAGTAGCAAAGCAGCGCCCACAACAGGGCCGATAAACACATGCAAGCCACCCATCATGATCATGAAAATAGCGTCACCTGACATGGTCCAGTAACCAAAATCAGGAAATGCACCCGACACAAAGAGCGCCATCAAAACGCCACCGATACTGGCCATACAACTCGAAAAGATAAATGCATAGAGTTTGATTCGCCAAACATCAATACCCAAGAAGGCAGCACGTTCAGAACTGTCGCGCACCATTCGCAAAGTTGCACCAAAGGGCGACTGCAAAATAATTCGCATCAGCAACAAACACACCACGCCAAGCGCACATGAAAACCAATACAGGGTGGTATGGTCAGACAAGTTGATGCCTAAAAAAGGTGGGCGAGGAATGCCGCCCATCAAGCCCTGGTCACCTCCGGTCAGGGAAGTCCAACTCAGGATCACGCTGTGTATCAGCATTTGAAAAGCCAGCGTTAAAAAAGAAAAATAGATTTCCTTCAAACGCACACAGATTGCACCAATAAGCAAGCCCAATAGGCCACTGAATGCAATAGCCCCCAAAATGGCGACAGGAATGGAGACTTGTGTTTTTTGCATCAGCAAACCAAACACATAGGCACCGCTGCCAAAAAACATCGCATGGCCAAACGACACCATGCCGCCATAGCCCACCAAAATATTCAGTGAGCTGGCAAAAATACCGAAGGCAGCCAAGCGGATAACGAAGTCAAGGGTAACCCGAGACTGGGTGAGCAGGGGCAGCAAAGACAAAACCAACAGTGCCGCCAAGGCCCAGCCGATGTCATGACGCAAGGTGCTTTGCGATTTCATGCGCGGGATTCCTTGCCCAGCAAACCATTGGGCCGCAAAATCAAAATAAGCACCATCGCTAAGAACATCAAACCCTCTACAAACAG
>CANNNH010000205.1 GCA_947505915.1 Comamonadaceae bacterium | reverse complement strand
TCGCAATGTCAAAGAGGAGTTTGTCGCCAGCTCTATCCAATTCACTTTGAATTTAAAGCCCCACCAAATAGAGATGTTTTTGAAAGAATGCAATTCGCGCGGGCTCTACATCAAGTGGTTTGGCACGCCCAATCCCATTGCTTTCACCAGCAATTACGAACACTGGCATTACCTTTCCAGCAAACCAGACATCCCCCACTCCAAGGCGGTTTTGAATCAATTGATGGATTTGCGCACACCGCTGTCACTCACAGATGAAGACTGTGTCTTGATCGGAAAAATCGTCGCTGTGGCGAGCCTGCTGGCTGCTGCCGTGACCTGATTCTTGGCTCTCACAATTTCAAATCACAAAAGAAAGCGTCTATGAAACTCACCAACTTCCCACGTGTTCGCATCACCCATGGGCCAACCCCACTTGAATTCATGCCACGGATGACCGAAGCACTGGGCGGCCCCAATCTTTACATCAAGCGTGATGATTGCACGGGGTTGGGTTCAGGGGGTAACAAAACGCGCAAGCTCGAGTTTTTGATGGCCGATGCAGTCAAACACGGTGCCGATACCATCATCACGCAGGGCGCAACACAGTCCAATCACGCCCGGCAGACTGTGGCCATTGCAGCCAAGATGGGCATGAAGTGCGAAATTTTGCTCGAAGACCGCACGGGCTCCAAAGATGAAAGTTACAAAAATTCGGGCAATGTTTTTCTGGACCACCTGTATGGTGCCAATGTGCAGGAAGTGCCTGGTGGTACGGACATGAATGCCGCCATGGCCAAGGTGGCCGATGCACTGCGCGACAAGGGTCAAAAGCCATATGTCATTCCTGGTGGCGGTTCAAACCCGATTGGTGCGCTGGGTTATGTGGTTTGCGCGATGGAGCTGGTGGACCAGTTGAACAACCAAGGGCTGAATGTGAGTTGCCTCGTGCACGCCACGGGCAGTGCTGGTACTCAGGCTGGTTTGGTCGCCGGTTTTGAGGGCACGCGAAGCCAAATACCCGTGTTGGGAATTGGCGTGCGTGCGCCGAAAGAGGTTCAAGAGACAAATGTTTTCAACTTGGCCGTTAAAACCGCGGAGCTTTTGGGGGTGCCGGGCAGCGTCAGCCGCCAAAGTGTTCAAGCCAACTGCGACTACGTGGGTGGCGGTTATGGCGTTCCCACACCGGGCATGGTGGAAGCCGTGACCATGATGGCGCGGCTGGAGGGCATTTTGCTTGACCCGGTGTATTCGGGTAAGGGCATGGCTGGGCTGATTGATTTGTGCCGCAAGGGTCACTTCAAGAAGGGCGAAAACATTGTCTTCTTGCACACGGGCGGCTCGGTGGCCTTGTACGGCTATATGGATGTATTCAAAGGTTTGAAGCCGCTTTAAAACCTGTCCAGATGTCAACGCTTGTGCCGGGTTCGGCTCTGGGATTTGCAAAATCACTCGTGCCCGGCTTGCTGGTCGCGGCCTTGGTCGCGATGGCGGCTGCCTTTTTGGGGGGGCATTACAAAGGCTCCATGCTGCTGTTTGCATTGCTGCTTGGGCTGGCGCTGCATTTTCTCAGCGAAGATCAACGCTGCGCCGCGGGCATTCAGTTTGCGTCCAGCACGGTGTTGCGAATTGGCGTTGCCTTGCTGGGCTTGCGGTTAACGATTGACCACGTCGTGACGCTTGGCTGGCAAACGGTGCTGGCGTTGATGGTGTCTGTGGGTTTGACGATCGGCCTGGGCTTGCTGCTGGCCCGTTTGTTCAAGGTGGGCAGCAATTTGGGTGTGCTGATCGGCGGTGCAACGGCCATCTGTGGCGCATCAGCTGCATTGGCCATAGCAAGCGTTTTGCCCAAGAGCGCCTCCCTTGAGCGTGACACAGCCTTGACGGTGGTCGGTGTCACAACCCTCTCCACCATGGCCATGGTGGTCTATCCGATCATCACCCAGTGGCTTGGCTTTGATTCCGTGATGGCGGGTCAGTTCATCGGTGCAACGATTCACGATGTCGCTCAGGTTGTGGGTGCTGGCTACAGCCTCTCCCAAAGTGCTGGCGATGCCGCAACCATCACCAAGTTGATGCGAGTGGCGTTTTTAATGCCTGTGCTGGTTGTCATCTCCTTGGTCGTGCGCGCCCACATGGCCAAATCTATTGGCGCCGAACGCACCGTCAAAACACCGCTTCTGCCCTGGTTTGCTGTCGTCTTTTTGGTGTTGATGCTGATCAATAGCACGGGCTGGGTACCCAGCTTGATTCAAGCGGCGGCATCCGATGTGTCGCAGGCTTTCCTGGTGCTGGCCATTGCTGGCGTTGGATTAAAAACGTCTTTGAAAGAAGTCACACAACTGGGCTGGCGACCTGTGGCCATGATTTTTTTGGTCACCCTGGGCTTGGCTTTTTTATCCGGCGGTTATTTGATGCTTTCTCACTGAATCACGAACCAACAAAGGCTCAATATGATAGGCGTCTTAGGTGGGATGGGGCCACTGGCCACAGTCGACTTTTTTAACAAGGTGTTGGAGGCCACGCCGGCCAAAGTTGACGCAGATCACGTCCCCTTGTTGATACATTCTGACCCGCGCATTGCCCCTCGCCCAGCGGCCATTCTTGGCCAAGGACCTTCACCCTTGCCAGAGTTGCTGGCAGGCCGAGATCGCTTGATTGACGCAGGGGCCATGGCTTTGGTGATGCCTTGCAACACAGCGCACTTTTGGTACCCTGATCTGCAAGCGGGATGCAGTGTTCCGTTCCTCAGCATTGTGGATGCAAGTGTCAAAGAGCTTTCACATCTGGCAAGTTCTGGTTCGGCAATTGGCATCATTGCCACACGCGCAACCATTTCCGCTCAGATTTTTGACCCGGCCTTGTTGCGCTTGGGTTACAAGGTCGTTTTACCCAATGAAAGCGTGATGGATACGCTCGTGTTGCCGGGGATAGAGATGGTCAAGGCCGGCGAAACCTTGCGTGGCGCAAAGCTGATAGAGCAAGCTGTCCAGTGGCTTTTCAACCATGGTGCGCGTGCTGTTGTTCTGGCTTGCACAGAAACACCTTTGGCAATGGACGCGATCAAGTCCCCGCTGCGCAGTCAATGTGTGGACACCACCGCAGCCTTGGCAAGGAGCTGTGTTGCATGGTGGCAGGCAAAGCAAGCCAGTCTAATTGCCGCCCCATGACATCTTTTCATTTGGACAGCCCCTATGGCTGATGTCAGCAGGGGGTCAGAAGAGATCAGGGCTTTCCCTAGATTGTCGTTGTAACGACAAAATAATGTCAAAGTCTCTTATACAGTCACGAAAGAGACAAAGCCCAAGCACTGGCCTACAGGCAGCGCGGGGACTTGGACAGCCCTCACGCATGCAGGGCAAGACACATTGGGGACAAGATGGAGCGCACGTTTTCGCAATTGTTGATGGGCCATGCTCAGCAACGACCGCAGGCCCCGGCCATGCGCGAAAAAGAATATGGCATTTGGCACAGCCACAGTTGGGCCGATATGGCGCAAATGGCCTCGCAAATGGCTGCAGGCTTGCATTTGGCCGGCTTGCGCCGTGGGGAGCACGTTGTGGTGGTCGGCGCCAACCGCCCGCGCCTGACCGCAGCCATGCTGGCGGCCCAAACCCTGGGCGCCATTCCGGTGCCCCTGTACCAAGACGCTGTATCGTCCGAATATGTGTTCCCCATCAACAACGCCGAGGTGCGGTTTGCGGTGGTGGAAAACCAAGAACAAGTCGACAAGATGATCGAAATCCGTGGCCAGTGCCCGGGCATTGCGCACATCATTTACGACGACCCGCGCGGTTTGCGCAATTACCAAGAAAACGGGCTGTCCTCGTTGGACGCGTGCATGAGCGCGGGGGCCGCCCATGTGGCCGCACACCCGGGTTGGGTGCAACAAGAAATCGACGCCGGCCACGCCGATGACGTGGCGGCCATGTTTTTCACCTCAGGCACCACGGGCAACCCCAAGGGCGTGGTGCACACCCACCACAGCTTGATCGACCGTGCCCAGGCCGGTGCCGACTTTGACCACCTCGGCCCCAACGAAGAGGTGCTGGCCTATTTGCCACCGGCTTGGATTGGCCAAAACATTTTCAGCTATGCCCAGTGGCTGTGCTGTGGTTATGTGGTCAATTGCCCCGAGTCGGCCGCGACCATGGCCATTGACCTCAAAGAAGTCGGTCCCACCTATTACTTTGCGCCGCCACGCGTGTTTGAGGGCTTGCTCACCAGCGTGATGATCCGCATGGAAGACGCTGG
>CANNNH010000204.1 GCA_947505915.1 Comamonadaceae bacterium | reverse complement strand
GGCATAGTCCATGGCCGCCTCCTCTTCGGAGGCGTAAAAATCGTTTTGTGCCTGCTGCAACATGGTGAACGGGCCAGGCACGGTGATCTTGACCTTGCGCTGGGTATGGGCCTTCAGAAAAAGCAAATCCTCCAGCTCGATGGGCCGAGCGCGACGGATCTTGCCCACAATGCGGGGCACTGGGTTGGGGTGGCCGGAACGGTCCAAGCCCACGCCTGGGTTGTCGATGTCAATGCCCTCCAATGCGGTGGCGATGCGATTGGAATAGCTCTCACGCCGAATTTCGCCATCGGTGATGATGTCCAAACCGGCATCTTCTTGGGCGCGGACAGCCAACAACGTGGCGTCCTCCATGGCTTGCTGCAAATGCGGCTCTGCCACGCGCCAAAGCTCTTTGGCCCGCACCCGGGGGGGGAAACGACCGGCGAGTTTTTCACGGTCAATCAGCCAATCGGGTTGGGGATAACTGCCGACGATGGTGGTGGGGAAAAGCATGGTGACTCCTGATCGTTGATGTTGAATGGAAAAAATGTCCGCTCAAGACGGTGTGGCCCAGGGCATGGGATTAGCGTTCAATCCCCAGTAAAAACTTTTCTGCCGGGTGTATTCCAAAATGCCTTGGCGGCCTTTTTCACGGCCCATGCCACTCATTTTCATGCCGCCAAAAGGGGTGCTGATGGAAAACACTTTATAGGTATTGATCCATACCGTCCCTGTGTGCAGCGCACTGCCCAGTCGCCATGCGGTTTTGTAGTCTTGGGTCCAAATCCCTGCGGCCAATCCATATACGTTGTCATGGCATTGGGCCAGCAAATCTTCCTCGCTGTGCCAAGGCAACAGGGCCAACACGGGGCCAAAAATTTCCTCTTGGCACATGCGTGCCGTGTTGGGCAAGCCCTCGATGACCGTTGGCAGGTAATAGCTCCCGCTGTCATAAACAGCCCCCGTGGGTCGGCCACCCCCGTGCAACAGCTGTCCACCCTCTGATAAACCCAACTGCACATAACGCTCGACCTCCGCGCGGTGGCGGCTGTGAATCAGTGGGCCCATTTGGGTGTGCTCATCGGCCGGGTCGCCCACCCGCAAAGCACGCACACCTGCGAGCAGTCGTTCACGAAATGAAGCATAGACTGAAGCGTGAACAAAAGCCCTGGAGCCAGCGATGCAGGATTCACCCGACGAGCTGAAGATGCCATACAAGACCCCTGCCACAGCGTGGTCCAAATCGGCATCTGCACACACGATGGTGGGGGATTTGCCACCCAACTCCAAAGAAGTGGGCATCAACTTTTCGGCTGCCAAACGTTGGATGCCCAAACCCACTTCGGTGCCCCCTGTGAAGGCAATGCGTTGGATCAAGGGGTGGCGCACCAGCGCATCACCCACCAGCGAGCCTTTGCCCGGCAGCACGCTCAAAATGCCATCGGGCACACCCGCTTGCTGGCCAATGCGTGCCAACTCCAAGGCCATGCGCGGCGTGATTTCGGCGGGTTTGATGACCACCGCACACCCGGCGGCCAAGGCCGGGGCGATTTTTTGGGCTTCGCTGGCGATGGGGGAGTTCCAGGGGGTGATGGCCCCCACCACGCCCAAGGGCTCATGCACGCTCATGGTGATGAAGTCGCCACGCTGTGGCGTGAGTTGATCCTCCCAGGTCTCACAAGCCGCTGCAAAGTATTGAAAAGTGCCGGCCGCACTGGCCACCAAGGCACGGGTCTCGTTGATGGGCTTGCCGTTGTCCAAGCGTTGCAGCTGTGCCAACTCCTCTGCCCGCTCGCGGATGCCTGCGGCCATGCGGTAGAGGATGCCCGCGCGCTCATGGCGCTTGAGGCCCGCCCAACTTTTGTGCAGCCGGGCTTTTTCAGCCGCTTGTACGGCCTCGTCCACGTCGGCCACAGTGGCGGCATGAAGCTGTGCAACCACGCTGCCATCTGCGGGGTAGTGGGTGCTATAGGCAGGCCCACTGGCATCGCGCCATTGACCGGCAAAAAAAGATGTCAATTCATCGACCATGGGATGTCCTCAGCGCGCATGGGGAGTGCCCCAAAATGTAACCACAGCCATCAGGGCCTGTGGGCTGTGAAATCGATCACCTGGCCCATCGATGTGTCTTGGCCCTGCATGCGATTGCCTTGCACCGTGGCCTTGACGGTGTGGATGCTTTGATCGGCAGCGACGTATTGAAAGCTCAAACGATCGGCTTGCAACTGGGCCCCCACCAAGGCCTGCTCCAGCCCCCCAAAGCGCCTGACGCCGCCAATGCGTTGAAAAACTTGCTCCAGCCGAACGCCAAAAGGTGCGCCGTTGCTGGGCTGAAAAGTCCAGTTTCCGGCCACATCCGCAGGCACCACCCACATCATGGCCCGGGAACGGGCGGTTTGGGTGATGGCATCGGGCTCCCACTCCACCATGTCAAAGTCGTGTGAAACCACCCGGGTTCCGGGCTTCATTTTGAGGATGGTGGGTCGCAATTGGTAATTGATTTCTGGCAACAAATAAAGTGTCAGCACCGTGGCCTGGCTGAAGTCGGTTTGGAAAATATCGCCGTGAACGATGCGCACCTTGTCTTGCACCCCAGCTTCAATCACTTTTTGCTGGGCAAAAGCAGCCAATTTGGGGTTGTACTCAATGCCCACCGCGCGCGCGCCATGCTTTTTGGCAGCGGTGATGGCAATCACACCATCCCCGGCACCCAAGTCATACAGCAAGTCTTGGTCATTGACCTGGGCCATGCTCAGCATGTTCTCCACCAGCTCTTTGGGCGTGGGCAGCCACATCACGTCTTTGCCCATTTGGCCCAGGGTGGGTTTGTATGTGGCTTCGGTGCCCGCAGTTTGTGCCCAACCGAAAGAGCACAGCAACAGACAACTGATGGCCCATGCGGCCCCTGTTTTTTGAATGAAATTCACGTCTCAAATGCTCCCAAACGATATCAAAAAGCCAGCACCATCCAACACACCTGTTCAATGGCTGGCCAGATCCGCCATCCCGCCCTCAGGCACTGGCATCAACAATTCTGCATGAATGTCGCTCAAGCTGGGGGTGCCACACAAGCTCATGGTGCGGATCAGTTCTTCTTTCAAGATGGCCAATGCACGCTGCGCACCTGCATCGCCTGCGGCAGTGGCCCCAAAAACCATGGCACGCCCTATCAACACCCCGTGCGCTCCCAAGGCCAAGGCCTTCACCACATCTTGACCGCGCCGCACACCCCCATCAACCCACACCGGTATGCGCCCGCGCACCGCCCGCAACACATCGGGCAAAGCATGCAAGGTGGCTACCGCCCCGTCCAACTGGCGACCGCAATGGTTGGACACCACCAACGCATCACAGCCCATGGCGCAAGCCCGCTTGGCGTCTGCCGGATGCAAAATGCCTTTGAGCACCAGCGGCCTGGGCCAGAGGTCCCGCACTTGTTGCAGGGCAACCCAATCAAAGCCCGTGTCATGGTTGCGCCCCACCGATGAGGCCAAAGCCGAGGCACTGGTTTGCTGATGGGCCAAGCCCAAGAGGTTTTCCATCACTGGCATGCCATGCCGCGCGATGCGCCACCACCAAGCGGGCTTAGAAGCAAAGTCCATCAGGTTGTGCGGGGTGAATTTGAAGGGCACTGAAAAGTGATTGCGATGGTCGCGCTCGCGGTTTCCGCCCACCGGCAAATCCACCGTGATGACCAATGCCTCGTAATCGGCTGCCAGGGCGCGGCGGATCAAGCCAAAGAAAAACTCCTTGTCCTTCAGGGTGTAAGGCTGAAACCAAAGCCGACCTTCGACGGCTTTGGCAATGCGCTCCATGGATGCCGTGGCCGTGCTGGACAAGATGTAGGGAATGCCAGCGGCCACCGCCGCCTTGGCAACGGCCACATCTGCGCCTGGATAGCCATACCCCAGTGCGCCAGTCGGGGCCGTGGCCATGGGCATGGCGATGCTGCGCCCAAACACCTCCCTTTGGGTGTCGATCACCGACACATTGCGCAATACCTGGGGTCTGAAACGCAGATCCTGAAATGCCTGGCGGTTGGCGCGCAAGGTCACTTCATCTTCTGCACCGCCATCGAAAAAATCATACAAAGCGCGTGGCAAACGGCGCTGTGCCGCCAGACGCAAGTCTTCAATTGAGTGGGCCGCTGTCAACCGCGAACCCCTGGCTTCAAACCGCCGCAAGAGCAGTGAACAGACATGTGAAGGCCAGCCACTTCAGTCAAGTGAACTGGGCCTGGGGCGTCCACAGCCAGTC
>CANNNH010000203.1 GCA_947505915.1 Comamonadaceae bacterium | reverse complement strand
TACCGCGGCGTGGCCGTGCCTTTGCGCGACCGCATGGGCGAGACCGTGGGCGCTTTGAGCATCATCATGCCCATGCAGCACGAGGCCTCAGCCGATGCACTGCGCCGGGTGCCGCCCTTGCTGAAAGAAACCGTGCAGTCGATGCGCAACCTCATCTAGCGCGCCGCGAAGAAGAGTCCGCAAAATTGGCTCCCAAGATTGGGAACGGGCTTGACACGCCCCAGCAAAGATTTAAACCACCGTCAAATTGCGCTTGACCTGGCCGCGCTCACCGCGGTCGTCCACCCAGTCGATGGCAATCTCACCGGTTTGGGTGGCGCGCAAAAAAAACTCTACATACGGGTTGGCAGACAAGCCCGATGAAGGCTCGATGCGAAACACCTCTTGGTCCAAATAGGTGCAGCGCATGTCGTTGATGACATTGCGCGCAATGCGTTGGTTGTTCACGTCCAGCAAGTAGCCCGTCTCCATGGGGTGCTGAACCAGCAAGCGCAGCTTGAAAACCTCGCCTGCACGCACCTGGCTGGGCATGTCAAATCGGGATTGGGCCATGCTCAGCTTCCGTCCACGCAACCGGCTTCGGTCACGATCAAATCGGCGACTTGGTAACGAAACTCGCCCGAGGACAAACGCGCCAAAGCCACCAGCTGCTGGCCGCCCGCCAAGCGCACACGGGTGCTGAACTCAGCGCGCCCCAGGTGCGGCCCCATGCGCATTTTGGCCATCACGGTCACCGGGTTGCGCTGCGACAGCAGCCACAAATCGGTGACATGGTCTTGCGCCGTCATGGGGCTGTCGACCCACACGCGAAACGGGACCGACAAACCGTTGTCGGCCAAGACCAAGGTCTCAATGTGCACACCGCTGCGCACCACACGGGCACCAGCCACGATCGGGTCGAGCATGTCACGCAAACTCAGCAATTTGCCCGAGACCATGCCCTGGGCTTGCGCCCGGGGCACGGTGGCCAGGCCCAGGGCTGCGCTGCCCACCCCAGTGGTCCAAGCGCCGCCCCAAGCCGTCCAGGCCGACGCGCCCAGACAGGCTTGCAGCCAATCCCGGCGCGGGGTCGCAGGGCTTGCCATAGGCCTCAAGCCTTGAGCGACAGACCGGCGTTTTTCAGCGGCAGTGAGCGCACCCGCTTGCCGCTGGCGGCAGCGATGGCGTTGCACAAGGCCGGCGCCAGCGGGGCTTGGGCGGGCTCGCCCACCCCGCCCCAAAAACCACCAGTGGGCGCAATCACCGCTTTGACCACGGGCATTTCGTTCAAACGCATCATGCGGTAGTCGTGGAAGTTGGACTGCTCGATGCGACCATCTTTGATGGTCATCTCGCCCCAGAAGATGGCACTCAAACCATGCACCACGCTGCCTTGCAACTGGGCTTCAATGTTGTCGGGGTTGACCGCATAGCCCGGGTCGATACCAATCACCACACGGTGGATCTTGACATCGCCTTTGTCGCTGACCGACACCTCGCACACGCAAGCCGTGTAGCTGCCGTAGCCCTCGGTTTCGGCAATGCCGCGAAACACGCCTTTGGGCAAAGGACCGCCCCAATCAGCGGCCTTGGCCACGGCTTGCAAGATGGCCGTGTCACGTGGCGACTTTTGGCCTAAATTGGCCAAACGAAACGCCAGAGGGTCTTTGCCCGCGGCCAGCGCCATCTCGTCGATGAAGCACTCGCGCATGTACGGGTTTTGTGAGTGGCCCACGGTGCGCCAAAAGCCCACCGGCACATTGGTGTTGCGCTGGGCGTAATCGACCAAGCTGTTGGGGATGTCATAGGGGTGGTCGCTGAAGCTGGCCACGGCTTGGCCATCCACGCCTTTGGGCAGGGGCAAGCGCAACAAGGTGGCCAAAATCGACGGCGCACTGACGCGGATGTGCAGGGCCTGCACCTTGCCATCGTTGTCCATGCCGCCTTTGAAGCGCACCAAACTGGCGGGGCGGTACAGGTCGTGCTGAATGTCCTCCTCGCGGCTCCACACCATCTTGACCGGTGTGCCGGCCATGGCCTTGGCAATCATCACGCCTTGGCGGGTGAAGTCTTGCGGGCTCTTGCGTCCCAAACCGCCGCCCAGCTGCATGGGGTGCACGGTAACCTTGTCTTGGGCCACGCCAGCGGTGGCCGCCGACACGGCCAAGGTGGCCTCGGGGTTTTGGGTCGATGTCCACACATCCAGCTTGTCGCCTTGCAACCAAGCGGTGCAGACCATGGGCTCCATGGTGGCATGGGCCAAATAAGGTGTGAAGTACTCGGCCTCGATCACCTTGGACGCAGTGCCTAAAGCTTGGACGGTATTGCCATCGTTGCGCGCCACGGCCAGCTCGGCCTGGCCCATGCCGGCTTTGAAGCTGTTCATGATGGCCGCGCTGGTGAGTTGACCGTTGTCGCCGGTTTCCCAGTCGATGGCCACTTCGCGCAGCGCCTCTTTGGCACGCCACCAGTTGTTGGCCACCACGGCGACAAATTCGCCCAGGTTGAGCACTTTGACGATGCCACGGCGGTTTTCCACCTTGGACGCGTCCATGGTTTTGACCTTGCCATTGAACACCGGGCTGGCGGCGACAGCGGCGTACATCATGCCAGGTACTTGGGCATCGATGCCGTAGCGGATTTTGCCGGTGACGATGTCAGGGATGTCCACCCGGGGCAAGGACTTGCCAATGATTTTCCAATCTTTGGGGTCTTTGAGTTTGACCTCTTTGGGGGCCTCCAACTTGGCCGCCGCAGCGGCCAGCTTGCCATAGGAGAGACTGCGTTTGCTGGCCGCGTGGTACACCTTGCCCAAGGCAGCAGTGCATTCGCTGGCGGGTACGCCCCACTGGGCGGCAGCAGCGGCGATGAGCATTTCACGCGCGGTGGCACCGGCTTTGCGCAAATATTCTTGCGAGTTGCGGATGGTGCGGCTGCCCACCGTGGCCATGTCGCCATAAGCGCGCTTGGTGCGCAGGTTTTCGTGCGCGGTGGCGTACTCGATGCGCACTTTTTTCCAATCGGCTTCCAACTCATCGGCCACCAGCATGGGGGCCGAGGTGCGACTGCCCTGGCCCATTTCGGTGCGGGCGTAGCGAATGATCACGGTATCGTCGGCTTGGATTTCAATCCAGGCATTGAGCTTGGGGGTTTCAGCCGCGTCACCTTGGGTGGGCCAGAAAAAGCCCAGCGACATGCCAGCGGCCGTGGTGGCCGAGACCTTGAGGAAATCGCGCCGGGCCAGGCCGGTGGTGGTGGTGTCGAGGCGTGTCATGCGCGCACCCCTTTCTTGGCCACAGCGTGGATGGCGGTGCGGATGCGGGCATAGGTGCCGCAGCGGCAAATATTGCCCATGGCTGCGTCAATGTCTTGGTCGGTGGGCTTGGGCTTTTTCCGCAGCAAAGCCACAGCGACCAAAATTTGCCCACCTTGGCAGTAACCGCATTGGGGCACTTGGTGATCGATCCAAGCTTGCTGCACCGGGTGCAGCTTGTCTTTTTGGGCCAGGCCTTCGATGGTCACCACTTTTTGACCCAGCGCCGCTGACACCGGGTAAGAGCATGAACGCACCGGCTCGCCATTGAGCAGCACGGTACAAGAGCCGCATTGGGCCACACCGCAGCCAAACTTGGGACCTTTGACGTCTAGCTCATCGCGCAAAGCCCATAGCAAGGGCATATCGGGTTCCACGTCCAGTTCCCGAACCTGTCGGTTCACATCGAGTTTCATGCGGGTTCTCCTGCTTGGGTTGAATAAGTATGGTGTCCCCAGCCAAGTCCCGGGCTGGGTAGAAAACCCGAGCAGGTTATCACGCCTGAGCTGGGTTGTTTTTTGGGGCCATTGGCAAAGCCCATTTGCGCTGGATCAAACAAACTCAACATGGCCAAAACCAGCAAAATTATGCAGGTATTCACGCTTATCATGGGCCATGAACCGCTTTGCCTTCAGTGCCGCAATCGCCCTGGCATTTGCTTTGTTGGGCAACCCCGCGTTGGCCACAGACACCGTGGCCCCCGGCCAATTGCCCGACGCTTTGCAGGGCATGTGGCGCAACTACCAACCCGACCTGGGTGAGTTGGGTCGGTGTGCGGTGGCCTATGACAGCCACACCGATCGCGACAAAATGGTTTTTACCTGCTCGGTGGGCATCCGCATCACGGCCGAAGGCGAGCGGCGATCAATGGCCCGCTGCGAAGACATGCGGGTGCAAAAAAGCATCCGCTCCGCTTGCCGCTTGGTGCGCCCTTAAAAGGCTGCAGACCCT
>CANNNH010000202.1 GCA_947505915.1 Comamonadaceae bacterium | reverse complement strand
TGACGGGGCGACCATCAAACTGATCGTGCGGAACACCCTTTCCTTTCACCCAACTGCGGTAGGCAAAGCCATCACGGTCTTGGCGACCAAACCATTGTTGCGAACGAAGTTCGGAAGGTTTTTTCTTAGGTGGGGATTGGGTCATGGTGAGGTCCGGCCTGAAATGTATTAAAGACTGTGCCTATACTACCCCCGCTTACCCCTTCGCTGAGCAGTGTTTATACGGGGATGGCTTAACTGGAGCGCACCATGATAGATATTTTGCGGGTCACCAACCTGCCCACCTACCTGATGTCGGATTTGCAGCAAACCTATATCGTGCATGACCGCGACCACATCACCGACCCCAGCGCTTTGCAGCGAATACGCGCCATGGTGGGAGGTGGCGACGCAGTCATCGACAAAAAACTGATGTCTTTGTTTCCCGCCTTGGAGTTCATTTCTATTTGCGGTGTGGGCTATGACGGCGTGGATGTCATTGGCGCCATGGAGCGTGGCATCAAAGTCAGCCACACGCCTGGGGTGCTCAACGACGACGTCGCCGATTTGGCGTTGGGCTTGATGCTCTCGATTGCGCGACGCATTCCGCAAGCTGATAAGTTTGTTCGCAACAGCGATTGGGTCGAAGGCCCGTTTCCTTTGCAGACCAAAATGAGCGGTACGCGACTGGGCTTGGTGGGGATCGGCCGCATAGGTCAGGCCATTGCCAAACGTGCAGCGGCATTTGACATGTCCATTGCTTATTACGCTCGCAACGCGGTGCCTACTTTGCCCTACACCTATTTCCCTTCGGCCAAAGAATTGGCCGCGAATGTAGATTATTTGGTGGCCATCATCCCAGGTGGCCCGACAACCCGCAATCTCATCAACGCCGAGGTCTTTCAGGCCTTGGGCAACAAGGGTTACTTCATCAATGTGGCGCGCGGTTCTGTGGTGGACCAAGCCGCGCTCATTGAGGCCTTGCAAAAGAAAGTGATTGGCGGTGCGGCTTTGGATGTGTATGCCGACGAGCCGCGAGTGCCCGCCGAATTGCGTAACTTGCAAAACGTGGTGCTGACACCGCATGTGGCCAGCGCCACGGTGCAAACCCGCCAAGCCATGGCAGCTTTGGCATTGGCGAACTTGAACGCGCACTTTGAAGGGCAGGCTATTCCTGCCTTGGTGCCCGAGTGGGCGAATCGGGTTTAAAGCGCTTTAAGCTTTTTCAGCGGCCGAAGCCGCCGCCGCTTTTCTTGCCAGCGTAACCACCGCCACCACCACCGGGTCGGCCGCCGCCACCGCCGCCACCCGTACGGCGTTTGCCACCACCGCCACCACCGCCACGGTTGTTGCGGCTGAGCAAATCGACCGAGGTCATGGTGGGATCGGGTTGACGGCCTGCGCCGCCACCAGACTTATGTCCAAACGCGTTCACACCACTTTGGGTACCCAAATGTGCATTGGCACGGGGTTGGAAATCGTCTTCTTGGTGATGCGATGGGGGTTGGTGATCGAAGTCATCACGCGGCATCCCTTCAGGGGCTGGGTTGCGCGGGCCGCGTTCGGGACGGTCACGACCTGGGCCTTGAGCGCGCGGTGCGCCGTTGTGCGCTGGTCTTGCGCCATGCGAGGGTTGTCCTGGGTTGGGGCTGCGCGGTGGGCGCTCAGCACGCTGGCCTTGACTCTGTCCCTGTCCTCGGCCTTCGCCGCCGCGTCCACCGCCTGCTGGTTTTTTCTCGCGGATGCGTTCCATCATTTCTTGTCGAGCAGCTCGGGCGGCAGCAGCCATCACGTCACGGCTGGGGGGTTTGCCTAAACCACCCCACAAGGTTTGGCGACCCATGGCAATGGGCTCGGCGCGCTCGTCGGGTGAAGGACCAAAGCCCTCGACCTTTTCAACCTCGATGGTTTGACGTGTGAATTTTTCAATTTCTTGCATAAAGCCTTCCTCGTCCAAGGACACCAAACTGACCGCTTCTCCGCTGGCACCCGCACGGCCGGTACGGCCAATGCGGTGCACATAGTCTTCGCTGATATTGGGGATTTCATAATTCACCACGTGCGGCAAGTCATCGATGTCGATGCCTCGGGCTGCGATGTCGGTAGCCACCAACACACGGATGTCGCCGCTTTTAAAGCCCGCGAGCGCTTGGGTACGCGCTGTTTGGCTTTTGTTGCCGTGCAGCGCCATGGCGGTGATGCCTTGTTTGTTCAAAAAGTCGGCCACATGGTTGGCGCCAAACTTGGTGCGACAAAACACCAGCACTTGGCTCCACTGCTTGGTGTCGATGATGTGTGCGAGCAGGGCTTTCTTTTGCTGCCTGCCCACGGGGTGAATCACCTGCTTGATGAGTTGCACCGTGGTGTTTTCAGGCGTGACTTGAATGCTTTGCGGTTTGTGCAGCAACTGCGCAGCCAAATCGCGGATCTCTTGGCTGAAGGTGGCCGAGAACAACAGGCTTTGCTTTTCTTTTGGAACCAAGGCCAGCACTTTTTTTACGTCGTGGATGAAACCCATGTCGAGCATGCGGTCGGCTTCGTCGAGTACCAGCATTTGCACGGTGGAGAGGTCCAGAAAACCTTGTTGCTGCAAGTCCAGCAAACGGCCAGGGGTGGCCACCAAAATGTCCACGCCTTTTTTCAACGCCTTGATCTGCGCGGCCATGCCGACGCCGCCAAAGATGACGGCAGATTGCAGTTGCAGGTGCTTGCCATAGGTGCGCACCGACTCTTCCACTTGTGCTGCGAGTTCGCGGGTGGGGGTCAGCACCAAGGCGCGGATGCCAAACACGCCAAAGCGGTTGGTGCTGCTTCTGCTCATGCTGAGTTTGTGCAGCATGGGCAGGGTGAAGGCGGCGGTTTTGCCGGTGCCAGTTTGTGCGCCCGCCAGCAGGTCTTGGCCTGCGAGTACAGCGGGTATGGCTTGCGCTTGAATAGGGGTAGGGGTGTCGTAGCCTTGCTCGCGCACAGCTTTCAGAATGGCCGGAGCCAAGTTCAGTTCATCAAAGTTCATAAAGGAGCGCGCGGTTGGGCGACGCTTTGGGTTTCGGTCTGTTCCGCCAAAAAAGGGCAGCCAGCTAAAGACCGAGGAAACACATTTGGGCAGGTAGGTAACAAACGCAGGGTTTGGGTTCCGGCCCCAGCAGAAGCGCTGATGTTGAAGCAACTGGTGGCAACAACTGATTAATATTCTCTCATGAATCAGGTCTCGGCTTTTGGAGATGATTTTTCGAACTTGGCCAACTGCTTCATTGGTGACACAAGTGCAGAGATAATCCTCCACTAACCAGCCCACACCGTGTGGCGCAATGCCTCGAAAGTTATTCCATGTCCCAATACGTTTTCACCATGAACCGCGTCGGCAAAATCGTGCCGCCCAAACGCCATATCCTTAAAGATATTTCCCTGAGCTTCTTCCCCGGCGCCAAGATCGGCGTGCTGGGCTTGAACGGTTCTGGCAAGTCCACACTGCTGAAAATCATGGCGGGCATCGATAAGGAAATCGAGGGTGAAGCGTTCCCCATGGCTGGTTTGAAGATAGGGTATTTGCCCCAAGAGCCTAAGTTGCGCCCTGAACAAACCGTGCGCGAAGCAGTGGAGGGCGGCATGGAAGAGGCATTGCAAGCCCAAAAACGCCTTGAAGAGGTGTATGCCGCTTACGCTGAAGAAGATGCTGACTTTGACGCCTTGGCTGCAGAGCAAGGCCAGTTGGAAGCCATCATCGCTGCCGCCGGTAGTGACAACAGCGAGCACCAACTTGAAATCGCGGCTGACGCGCTGCGCTTGCCGCCATGGGATGCTGTCATTGAACATTTGTCAGGCGGTGAAAAACGCCGCGTGGCCTTGTGCCAGTTGCTGCTTTCGCGCCCCGATATGTTGTTGCTTGACGAACCCACCAACCACTTGGACGCCGAGTCGGTCGATTGGCTAGAGCAATTTCTCGCAAGATTTTCTGGCACCGTGGTGGCCATCACCCACGACCGCTACTTCCTTGACAACGCGGCCGAATGGATTTTGGAGCTCGACCGCGGCCACGGCATCCCCTACAAAGGCAACTACACCACTTGGTTGGAACAAAAGCAAGACCGCTTAGAGAAAGAACAAAAGGGCGAAGAGGCGCGTGCCAAAGCCTTGAAAAAGGAGTTGGACTGGGTGCGCCAAAACCCCAAAGGCCGTCAAGCCAAAAGCAAGGCGCGTATTGCCCGCTTTGAAGAGTTGTCCGACTTCGAATACCAAAAGCGCAATGAAACGCAGGAAATTTTCATTCC
>CANNNH010000201.1 GCA_947505915.1 Comamonadaceae bacterium | reverse complement strand
TCTTGGTCGGCGGCGCGCACCGTGGTGTACACCTTCAATCCACGGGTATAGGCGTCTACCCCATATTGAGCAAACATCAAAGACCGCGCCATCTCGGAAACATAGTCAGCGTGGTTGCGGAATCCCAGGTTGGCATTGCGCACCTGCAACTCTTCACCCTTGGCCTGATCGGCTTGGGCCTGGGTGATGAAGCCGTTGTCGAGCATGCGCTCAATGATGTAGAGCTGGCGTGAGCGGGCGCGCTTGGGGTTGTTGATGGGGTTGTAGGCCGATGGGGCTTTGGGCAAGCCCGCCAACATCGCGGCCTCTGCCACCGTGATGGACTTCAAAGGTTTGCCGTAATAGGCCTCACAGGCTGCGGCAAAGCCATAAGCACGGTTGCCCAAGAAAATTTGGTTGAGATAGATCTCAAAAATTTGGTCTTTGGTCAGCAGGTGTTCGAGTTTGAAGGTCAGCAGCAGTTCGTAAATTTTGCGGGTGAAGGTTTTCTCAGAGCTCAGGTAGACATTGCGCGCCACCTGCATGGTGATGGTCGACGCCCCCTGGCTTTTGGCCCGACCCAAGTTGGCCAGGCTGGCGCGCACCAAGCCAATGTAGTCCACCCCACCATGGTGATAAAAGCGGGCGTCTTCGATGGCCAAGACCGCGTCCTTCATGACCTGTGGGATGTCTTTGAACGCGGTGTAATTGCGCCGCTCTTCGCCAAACTCGCCAATCAAGGTGCCTTCTACAGAGTACACCCGCATGGACAGTTTCGGGCGGTAATCAGCCAGGTCCGAGATATCGGGCAGTTGGGGATAGGCCATCGCCAGGGCCAGGGCCACCAACAGGGATACCGACAAAACACCGGCCACGCTCAAGCCAACCGACCACTTGAGAAAGCCCCATACCAAGGCCCCCAATTGCGATGGGCTGCTGTCGTTGGCGGGTGCCTCGGGGGGGGACTTGCGGTTCATGGGCGACCGCGCCGGTGTGGCCCGCGCGGTGAAACAAAACGCTGATTATAAAAAATACCACCCGGGCGTGAATCGGGTGGTGGGTATTGAAACCAAAAGCATTCATGGTTAGGATGTGGAGAAACATCAGGGGGGTGCACATGGCGTGGGGTAAATCCTTCATGCGCGCTGGGCGTCAAGCCTTGCTCGGGGTCGATTGGGGCGACGACTGCTTGAGCTTGGTCGCCGTGGACGGTCACCCGGCCCAGGGCTGGCGGCTGAGTTTGACCGAGCAAGAAAGCTGGCTGGGTGAGCCCAACCCCAGTGCGGCTTTGGCGCGTGCTTGGCGGCGCAGTGCCAGCCGGGTGCGGCGGGTTGCTGTGGCCGTCCCGGACCACAGTGTGTGGCAACAGGTGATGGTGTTGGATGCGCGTTTGCAAGGTGAGGACTTGCATTTTCAAATCGGTTTGCGCTTGCGCGACCAACTGCCCTGGGATATTTCGCAGGTGAGTTGGGACTATGCTGGTCACGACACCCTAGACACACCGCATGCCAATGGCGCGGCGTACGCCGTCTGTGCGGTGCCCTTGAGCGACTTGCAGCCCATGCTGGATTGGGTGCGCGCCGCCGACCTCATGCCGTGGGTGGTGGACGTCCAAGCCCAGGCGTTGCAGCGCTGGAGCGAACACGCACAACGTTTGGTGCCGGGTCGCGCCAATGCACCAGCCAGCCCATTGGCGATGGGGCTGGCATTGCGCCGGTTTGTGGCATGAGCCCCATCAACTTGTTGCCCCAACGAGAGCGCCTGTGGCAGCGCCAGAGGCGCTGGTGGCGCCAACGCTGGTCTTGGACCTTGGGTATTTCCTTGGCGGTATGGGCCAGCTTGGCAGGGGTGCTGGCTTGGCACCACCAGCATTGGGTGGACGCCAACGCGCAGGTGCAGGCCCAAATCGACTCGCAAGCGCCCCTGCGCGCACAGCACCAGCGCTTGCTGCGAGCGCAACGCCAATGGCAAGACGCGCTGCAAGGCTCTGAGCGCAACCCAGCGGCCATGCAGGAACCTTGGCGCAGTTGGCAAGCCCTGACCCACATGGCAGCGCCCCAGGTGCATTGGGAGCGATGGGTTTGGGATGGCCAGACCATCACCGCATCGGGCCAGGTGTTGCAAGCTTCTGTGGCCACCCAGTTGCAGGCCCAATGGCAACAAAACTTGGGTCCTGGGGTGGTGGTGCAAGCCCTGGCCTTGAAAGCCGAGCCCACCCGCGACCCGCAGGGGGTGGCAGACCACTGGTGGCATGGGGAGTGGCGCTGGCGCACCCCAGCTGCTGGCGAGGACACAAAGGGCCAAGCCCCCGCTCGGGGAAGTGCCGCACCCCTGCCCGGGCAACCCGAAGCGAAGGAGGGCCTACAGAGATGAACAGCCCGCCAGAGCGTCTTGCATGGCCCCTGCGCTTGTCGGCATTCAGCTGGGACACCCCTTGGGCCTGGCCCTTGTCCCAACAAGTGGGTGCGCTCACGGCGCTGGTGCTGGTGTTGTTGATGGCCTGTGTGGCCTCGCTGTCGCCGTGGTGGGAGTCCTTGCATGCCTTGCAACAAAGCCATCAAAGTTTGTCCGCCCAGTACGAAGCTGGCCAACAGAAGTTGCGCGATCTGCCCACTTTGGAGCAGCGCGTTCAGGCCTTGCGCGACGACCATGAACGCCGCCAGCGCGACAGCGCTGTGGCCCCAGCCCCGTGGATGCATCCGGTGAATTGGACGCCTGTGCCAGGGCTGACGGGTGCCAGCGCTGCCCCGCGTTGGCGCGGTCAAACACAAGGACAGTCCAGCGAGGTGGCCCTGGTGTTGGCCCAAATCGCCAACACGGATGCCGCATTGCAGATGGAATTGACGCGCACCGCCCAAGCCGGTCAGTGGCGGTTGACGTGGGAGGTGTCGGGTGCAGAGCCGCCCCTGGGCAGCCGCATCGAGCCCGGCAACCCCAGCAAGTGGTTCCCCATGCTCGACGACGCGCCCATGCGCGCCCATTGGCGTGCGCAGTTGCTGGCGCAACCTGGGCGGGTGCAATGGTTGTTGCCCCAACTCAGCCGTCCCGCAGAGGCCTTGGAGGCTTTTGAACTGGGCCAATTGGCCTGGATCGGTTGGTTGGAACAAGGCGATCGGCGCGTCGCCCTGGTTCAGGCTGGCAACGGTGTGCAACGGGTGGCCGTGGGTGGGTACATGGGGCGTCAGCATGGCCGTGTCGAGCACATTGGCGCAGACCACCTGGTTTTGCGCGAGGTGATGCGCAACCCCCAAGGCGTTTGGGGTCCCGTCCTGACCCGTTGGCCCGCCCTGGCCCCTGCTGTGCCCAAGGGCTCAGCCCCATCATCAGAAGCAAAGGCACCGCCATGAAAACTTGCGATCCACTCCAGTGCGTCACGCATCCACTGTTTGTGCCAGTGTCCTTTGGTTGGGTGCCGTGGTGGCGCTCAGCAGGGCGCTGGTTGGTGCCCTGGGCCATGGTGGGGGGCATCCTGGGAGACGTGCTGGCCCAAACGGGAACACCCGAGCAGACTGCGCCGTCCCCCTTGGTTCCCACCGCAGCACTGCCCACAAGCGCCGACAAAGGTTTGCCCTTGTCGATGAACTTTCAAAATATTGAATTGCGCACAGCCCTGCAGGTGATGGCCGATTTCACGGGCTTGAATGTGGTGGTGTCGGACTCGGTCACGGGCCAGGTCACGGTGCGCTTCAAAGACGTGCCCTGGGAATTGGCTTTGGACAGCTTGCTGCAAGCCAAGGGTTTGGCCTATCAACGCCAAGGTTCCGTGTTGTGGGTGGCCACCCAAGCCGAAATCAGCGCCCGCGAAAAGAAAAACCTGGAGGCGCGCCAGGCCATGCAAGCCATAGAGCCGCTGCAAACCCGCGCCTTTGAGCTGAGCTATGCCCGTGCCAACGAGGTGCTGGCCCAGTTGCTGGGCAATACAAGCGCGGCAGTGGGTGCCGCGATGCCTTGGGGACCGTTTGGCTTTTCCCAGAACAACCCTGGGGGCGCATTGGCCAGCCAAGGCGGTAACCCGCGCATCCTGAGCGCCCGGGGCAGCGCCTTGGCCGAGCCGCGCACCAACCAGTTGTTTGTGACCGATGTGTCAGAGCGTTTGCAGCAAGTGGCCCAAATGTTGGCGCGCATCGATGTGCCCCTGCGCCAAATTTTGATCGAGGCACGCATCGTGGAGGCCACGGACACCTTCAGCAAGTCCCTGGGTGTGCGTTTGAGCGCCATCGACGCCGCTGGAGCCGCCACTAGGGTGGGCAACAACTTGGGCGCGGTGGTCAACAATGCACGGGT
>CANNNH010000200.1 GCA_947505915.1 Comamonadaceae bacterium | reverse complement strand
CGGCAAAGGCCTCAGGCAATAGGCTTTCCAAGGTCTCGCCCTGCACAACACGTTGCTTGAATTCATTGGTTTTTTGACGCAGGGCGTCATCATTGAGCTGCTCGTACTTGGCCTCTAGCCCATTGATACGTTCTAGGGTTTTGCGAAATTGCTTAAGGAGTCGCTCATTGCGACTGCCAAATATCTGGGTCAAAAGATTAAATGCCATGCCAGCGGTACATATGCGTACATTCCTTATGAATAAGGTTTAATTTTAACCTCTGAGCCACGCGCTACATAATTGGGTAATGTCAGCTGCAAATACCTCCAAATCTCGTTCGGCCACGCCTGTTCAATCGGCCATGGCGCAGTCTGCCACCTTGTCCTCGCTGATGAAGATCAATCAACAGTCCCAAGCCTGTCTGGCTTGTGTCCAAGCCCTTTTGCCCTTGGGTTTAGCGGGTCTTGTGAAAGCTGGTCCTTTGGATGCACAGGGTTGGTGCCTACTTGTTCCACACAATGCGGCTGGCGCTAAATTGCGGCAACTCGTTCCTGCTTTGACGGCCCATTTGCGCTCCCACAATTTTCCGATTGAAAAAATCCGTGTCAAAGTGATGTCACGCTGAATGAAAGTCTGTATGTCCTCTTTTTTTGTTCACTTATTTTTTGGCTTGTTTTTGTCCATTTTTCTCTCTTCGAGCTGGGCCGATGAGGACAACCATTGCAAAAAGGACAATGACGGCGCTGTGTGGTGTGCTCCTGACCAAGGCGGCATAGGTCAAAGACCCAGCGGGGAGGTTTTTTGTGGTGTGGGTCAATGCATGAATATGACCAACGGTGCTGTGGTTTGCTCCAACCAGCCGAATGGGCGCACGGCCTTAAATTACATTGGGCAAGCCATTTGTGCGGGTACTTGTGTGCCTGGCAAACAAGCGGTCTGTGTCAAACCCAAGTAACTTTGTCACTGAAGAGGTTGACGCGCACAGCTTTTATAGACCTCGCTGTACATGCGCATTCGCCCAACAACATTTTGGTACTTCTCCCAAATAATTTCCACAATGTCGCGGGTAATTTGCATGAACTCCATATTGCAATGGTGGCGAATATTGTTGACATACACCACCTTTTGCTCCCATTGATTTTCTTGCATCAAAAGCGCGTAATGGGTCAGTTCATGCCCTAAGGCCCACAAAAACATGTCCTGTTTCCACAATCGGGTACCGTTTGTGCCAATCGAGATCTGCATGGTGTTTTGCGGCGCATCTTCGCTTGGAAATTGAAACACCATCCTTGCTTCTTTAGGGATGTTTTCATCAAGCATGATGGGGGGCAACGGTAAATCAGCAGGAGCCTGGGTTTCTTTTTTGATGAACTCCCAAATCTTCCCCGTCATCTGCATATCTAATTGCGATGCGTTGATGGGCAGACCTTGGGCAAAAGACACACCGACCATCCAAAGCCCTATCAGTGCAATTGCAGTTCGACAATGATGGATTTTGTGAGCGTTTTTTCCCATGCGACTGGTGGTAAGGTTAGGAGATTATTTTTTCAAGCAGTTGTATGCGTTTGACGATTTTTACCACGCCCATCCTTAGCCCTTTGCTCAAAAGGTTTTCCATCTTGGTTTTACGCTCGGCAGGCTGGACATTGGTAGGTCAAATGCCTGCAAACATGCCCAAAAGTGTGGTGATTGCAGCACCTCACACCAGCAACTGGGACTTACCCTACACCTTGATGGTGGCTTTTGCGCTTGATTTGAATATCCATTGGATGGGAAAAATCCAAATCTTTCGCTTTCCCTTTCAGGGTCTGATGCGCTGGTTGGGTGGTATTGCTGTGGACCGCTCTCAGTCCACCAATATGGTGTCCGCTTCGGCTCAAACCTTGCGTGATACAGATGGCGAATTGCATTTGGTAGTGCCCCCCGAAGGTACGCGCTCTCAATCGCGTCAGTGGAAGACTGGTTTTTATTACATCGCACTGCAAGCGCAGGTGCCCATCGTATTGGGATTTTTAGACTTTGGCAGCAAGACATCTGGACTTGGCCCAGCATTTTTACCAACGGGCGACTTAGAAGCAGATATGACACGCATCAAAGCCTTTTATGCCCCATTTAAAGGTAAAAATGCTTCTCAGTTTGTTGTGGATTAATTAATTCAGATGCTTTTTATTTTTCCCATACAAAACATTTCTGCTCTATAGAATAAGGTTTATGCCTATACAGTTTCAATTTAGCCGTTCTCTCAAACCATTTTTGGTCTGCTTTTTTTTGCTGTTCGTTATATTCACGCTGAATTATTCTTCAGCGCAAAATAAAAATGCCCCACCCGCTTTGGTCTGCTCAGCCTCAGACTTTAAAGCCTTGGCGTACACCACGAATGACGCGCAGCTGCGAGAAGAGCGCGCAAAAGAGTGGCTTAATAAGTACGGTAAGTCTTGCCCTCTTGATCAAATTGAATTTATTCTGATGAACCAAGCCGTCTGGCTGGGTACCTCCAATACGCCCGCCATCAGTTCTTCTATTGAAACTATTTACAAACTGAAAAAAAATGCTTCTTCCGAAGATCTTGAAAAAGCTGTTGACAAGCCAAGAGGCAGTCCAGCTAACAAGAAATAATTCAATGCATTACATCAACTGTTTTGTTTTACGATTTCCAGAATCAATGCAACGATGCCAGCAATAGCGGAGAAAATGACGATACCCGCCACATAGTAAAGGGCAGATGTTTTTTTAATTTGGGTGACTTTGGATGTATTCATCGACCTATTTTGTCACCGAAGAGGGGATAGCCCTGATTAGGGGTATTGATAGATGACTTTAGGTTTGTAGCGCATGCTCCAGCTAAACTGCTTGCAAAGATTTGGAGTCGTTATTTCTCGAAATTACCAATGAAAACAAAACTTACTTTCCTTTTTCTTTGTTTGTTGTGTCAATCTGCTTGCGCTGAGTGGGTTCGTGGAGACCCAGACTGTACGATGTGGGTGAAACCAGAAACCCATGCGCGTGAACTTGAAAATAGGGCGTGGTTAATTGGATTTTTGAGTGGTGTAAATATGGGTTTTTCTATTGCCTCATCTACGACTGTAGGCCAACGCACTGCCGAGTTTAGTTTTGATTCAACAAATGAACAGATTTTCCTTTGGATGGATAAGTATTGCCGTACAAATCCACTTTCCTCCGCAATGTATGGCGTTGGTGAACTAATGCAGGAAAGGAACAAAAAATGAAAAAAATCTTATCTTTATTTCTTTTAATTTTTTCAATCGTTTTTTCTGAAATGAGTAAAGCCGAGCCAGTCATGGTTGTTTCTGATGTGTATTGCATTAGATGGACTGAGGGAAGAAAGGGTAAGGGATCAAAAGAAGTTGAAAGCCACTTAATAGGTTTGTTAGATGGTTTAAGCGCAGGAAGACAGATTCCATTTTGGAACTTTAAAGAAGGTATTTCGTTTCAGCAAGTTTATTTGTGGATGGACAAATACTGTTTAGAAAACCCAGAATCCAATGTTTATTTTGGCGCATATGAACTTATTGATGAACAAACACAAGGCTTATTCAAAAAAAATAAGCCCCAGTCTTAACGCTTATTTTTATCGGAAGATAATTTTAGGCGGATTGTCGGGAATGAGGGCTTGCGAATTAAAGAGGCTTTGGGTGGAGAAGCGGTGTTAGCGGGGAAACAAGGCCTCCCTCAAAACTAAACCTAGAGCCTACCTGCGCTGTTGAGTGTTTTAGCGGCCGCTTTCACAATCTATTTTCATGGTTGAACCAGCACTTTCCACAGTCCAGCTGTCACCGTAGTTTCCATAAACCAGTTGCATGACCACGCGCATATTCTTTTTCTCAACCGATTCATCAGGCCTGAGCTCATCCAACCGTGTTTTGGCTTCTTTGTACCGAACGCCATCTTCACGCCACTGCATGGCTAGGCTCGCAAAAGCCCCGATGTCATCACAGCTCATGCTGCCAAGGGGATAGGGTGCAGCATGAACTTGTGTGAATGAACACAAGACAGAAAATATAAAGATCCAAAGCGGTTTTTTCATGCGATTAACCTTTTAACTTTTTACCAAAAATTGAGAGGCTCACTCTATCCCAACTACCCCCCAAAGCCCCCCCCATTTGATTCAAGCTGTTGCTAGAATTAATTGGACACTCAAAGACAAAGAACCCAGTATTTATTAGCTCTTCAAAGCTTAAAAAGAAAAAAACCAGACCTCTTTGGAAGGTGCTGGCTTTTAAAGTGGTGCCGATTATCGGATTCGAACTGATGACCTACCGCTTACAAGGCG
>CANNNH010000199.1 GCA_947505915.1 Comamonadaceae bacterium | reverse complement strand
TGTACGCTCACCGCATCCAGCATGGCCTTGACGCCATCAGCTACCAGTTGAGGTTCAGCCATCAGGCAAGCGCCGAAAGCGCCGCGCTGCACACGCTCGCTGGGGCAGCCGCAGTTGAGGTTGATCTCGTCATAGCCCCACTGTTCACCCAAGCGTGCAGCTTGCGCCAAATCCTCCGGCTCGCTGCCGCCCAGTTGCAGGGCCAAGGGATGCTCTTCGACATTGAAACGCAAATGCCGCGGCACATCACCGTGCAGCAAAGCGCCTGTGGTGACCATCTCGGTATAGAGCAGCGCACGGCGCGTGAGCAGGCGGTGAAAGTAACGGCAATGCCGGTCGGTCCAATCCATCATCGGTGCGACACTGAGTCGGTCCGGCTGCTGAGCAGTGCTGGTGATGGGGGTCGTGGGCAAGGGTAGTCGCGGGGAGATTGTCTGAAACCTGATTTTCGCTCTAAATGCCACCGGCAAATGGTGATGAAAAAACCCGCCAAAAGGCGGGTTTTTAAAAAGCGCCAGGGCCCCCTTGTTGCTTCAACCCATGTGCAAGCCGCCGTTGAGCGAGAAATCGGCGCCGGTGGCGTAACCGCCTTCGTCCGAAGCAATCCAGGAAATGATAGAGGCGATTTCTTCCGGTGTGCCCAGCCGCTTGGCCGGCACGCCGGCAACGATTTTCTCCAGCACATCCGGACGGATCGACTTGACCATGTCGGTGCCGATGTAACCCGGGCTGACAGTGTTGACGGTGACGCCTTTGCTGGCGAGCTCTTGCGCCAGCGCCATGGTGAAGCCGTGCAAGCCAGCCTTGGCGGTGGAGTAGTTGACCTGACCGAACTGACCTTTTTGGCCGTTGACCGAAGAAATATTGACCACGCGTCCGAAGTTCGCTTCGATCATGCCTTCGATCACCTGCTTGGTCACATTGAACATGCTGTTGAGGTTGGTCGAAATAACAGCGTCCCAGTCGGCCTTGCTCATGTTGCGGAACTGGCCGTCGCGCGTGATGCCCGCGTTGTTGACCAGCACGCTGATTTGACCGTGCTCGGCTTTGACCTTGTCAAAGGCAGCCACCGTGGAATCCCAGTCGCCGACATTGCCCACCGAAGCGTAAAAGCTGTAGCCCAGTGCTTTTTGTTCATCCAGCCATTTGCCGGCGTCGCGGGTAGGCCCGCAACCGGCGATGACCTTGAACCCGTCTTTTGCCAGTCGCTGGCAAATAGCCGTTCCAATGCCGCCCATGCCGCCTGTAACGTATGCGATTTTTTGTGTCATTTGTGCTCCATTGATTTTTATTGAAAAACTGATCTAACTTAAATTCATCGCTCTAGTGTGAGGGCCACCCCCATGCCGCCGCCTATGCACAAGCTGGCGATGCCTTTCTTTGCATCGCGGCGCACCATTTCGTGCAGCAGCGTCACCAGAATGCGGCAACCGGACGCACCGATCGGGTGGCCGATGGCAATCGCCCCACCATTGACATTGACTTTGCTGGTGTCCCAGCCCATTTCTTTATTGACCGCGCAGGCCTGGGCGGCAAAGGCTTCGTTGATCTCCAGCAGGTCCAGGTCTTGCGCTTTCCAGCCGGCGCGTTGCAGTGCTTTGGTGGACGCGGGCACCGGGCCCATGCCCATGAAGGCCGGGTCCAGGCCGCTGGTGGCGTAGCTGGCGATGCGTGCCAGCGGTTTGAGCCCGAGGGCCGCTGCCTTTTTGGCTGTCATGACCATCACGGCCGCAGCGCCGTCATTGATGCCTGAGGCGTTACCGGCGGTCACGCCGCCGGCTTTGTCAAATGCCGGGCGCAAGCCGGCCAGAACTTCGGCGTTGGTTTTGCGGTTGATGAATTCGTCCGCTGAAAAAACGATGGGGTCACCCTTTTTCTGGGCGATCGAGAAAGGCACGATCTCATCTTTGAACTTGCCGGCGTCTTGTGCGGCAGCGGCCTTGGTCTGACTGGCCAGCGCCAGCGCGTCCTGCATGGCGCGGTCGATGCCGTATTTCTTGGCCACGTTTTCGGCGGTGATGCCCATGTGGTACTGGTTGTAGACGTCCCACAGGCCGTCCACGATCATGGTGTCCACCATCTTCCAGTCACCCATGCGCTGGCCGTCGCGCGAGCCGTTGAGCACGTGCGGCGACGCGCTCATGTTTTCCTGTCCGCCGGCAATCACAATGTCGCTGTCGCCCGTGGCGACAGACTGCGCAGCCAGCATGACGGCTTTGAGACCCGAGCCGCAAACAGCGTTGATGGTCAGGCCGGGAATAGCGTGCGGGAAACCGGCCTTGACGACCGACTGGCGCGCCGGGTTCTGGCCTACACCAGCGGCCAACACCTGGCCCAGGATGACTTCACCGATCAGGTCTGCAGACAGGCCCGAGCGCTCGAGCACAGCCTTGATGACAGCAGCGCCCAGTTCGGTGGCAGGCGTCTTGGCCAGCGATCCACCAAACTTTCCGACGGCGGTACGGGCTGCTGAAACGATAACGATGTCATCCATTTTTCTATTTCCTTCAGTTAATAAGTTTTGAGATGAGACTGAGAACACTGCGCCCGCTAAGAGGTGCCTCAGGCCTTGGCCTTGACGTAACGACCCGGTGCAGGCTCGCGGGCTTTGTATTTGCGACTGCCATAGCTTTTGGGCGCAGCAATTTGCGGGCCCGCATGAGCCTTGAGCCATGCCGCCCAATCGGGCCACCAGCTGCCGGCGTGCTCTGTCGCACCGGCCAGCCAGGCTTGCTGAGAAACAGGCAGTTTGTCGCCAATCCAGTGCGAGCGCTTTTTCTTGGCAGGCGGATTGATCACACCGGCAATATGCCCCGACGCACCCATGACAAAACGCTTGGGGCCTTTGAGCACCTGGGTCGAGGCGTAAGCGCCGCCTATGGGAACAATATGGTCTTCACGAGAGCCGTAGATGTAGGCCGGCATATCGAGCTTTGACAAATCGATTTTTTCACCGCAAACCGTGAGCTTGCCGCGCTTGACCAGGCTGTTCTCAAAGTAGGTGTTGCGCAGGTACCAGGCGTAGAAAGGCCCGGGCAGGTTGGTCGAGTCGCTGTTCCAATACAGCAGGTCAAAAGGCGGCGGCGTTTCACCCTTGAGGTAGTTGCCGACCACGTAATTCCAGACCAGGTCATTGGGGCGCAAAAAGCTGAAAGTCGAGGCCAGGTCCTGGCCCTTGAGCAAACCGCCGCTGCCCATTTGCATTTCGCGGAACTTGACGGCGGTCTCGTCAATGAAGATGTCCAGAATGCCGGTGTCCGAAAAATCCAGCAAAGAGGTCAACAGCGTCAGGCTGGCCACCGGCTTTTCGCCGCGTGCGGCCAGCACGGCCAGCGCAGTGCTCAAAATAGTGCCGCCCACGCAAAAGCCCAGCGCGTTGATGCTTTTGGCGCCGGTGATCTCTTGCGTGACAGCAATCGCCTTGATGGCGGCATGCTCGATGTAGTCGTCCCAGGTTTTGTCCTGCATGGACTCGTCGGGGTTGCGCCAGCTGACCACAAAAGTGCGGTGCCCCTGCGCCACAGCGTAGCGAATCAGTGAGTTCTCGGGTTGCAGGTCCAGGATGTAGAACTTGTTGATGCAGGGCGGCACCAGCAGGAAAGGCTTTGCATGCACCTTGGTGGTCAGCGGCTTGTACTCGAGCAGCTGGAAAAATTCGTTTTCAAAGACCACCGCACCTTCGGTGGTGGCGACGTTTTTACCGACCTCAAAGACGCTTTCATCGGTCATGGAGACATGGCCCTGCTGCATGTCGTGCATCAGGTTTTGCAGGCCCTGGGCAATGCTCTGGCCCTGGGTGTCCAGCGCTTTTTTCTGGGCTTCGGCATTCAAAGCCAGAAAATTGCTCGGGGCGCTGGCCGCCAGCCACTGCTCTACCGCAAAGCGCACCCGTGCGCGGGTTTTCTCATCGCCTTCAACCGCTTCAGCCAGACCCATCAGTGCTTGTGCATTGATCATGTAGCTGGCAGCGCAAAAGTGCGCGACAGGGTTGCTGTTCCAGGCCTCGCCGGCAAAGCGACGGTCGGCCACCGGCTTGAGCTGTGCTGCCTCGGCCGACATGCCGGAGTTCCACAAGTCACCGGCCTGCTGGATATAAGACTGCTGGATTTCCAGTAGTTTGGCCGGGTCTAATTGCAAGCCGGCAAAAGGGTCTTTGGCCGCCGGCACACCTTGCATCAGCACGCTGGGCACGGTGTCCATGGCCTTTTGCATGCCTTGACTCAGGCTTTCTTGAAATTGCCGGGCCAATTGGGCCCAGTTTGCGTCAGAATTCATGT
>CANNNH010000198.1 GCA_947505915.1 Comamonadaceae bacterium | reverse complement strand
GGCTCGCGCACCTCGCGGTCCATTTTGTTGACGAAGGTGATGATGGGCGTATCGCGCTGGCGGCAGACCTCAATCAAGCGCCGGGTTTGCGCTTCCACTCCATTGGCCGCATCAATCACCATCAGCGCCGCGTCTACGGCGGTGAGCACGCGGTAGGTATCTTCCGAAAAGTCCTTGTGGCCCGGCGTGTCCAAGAGGTTAATTACATGGTCGCGGTACACCATTTGCATCACGCTGGACGCCACCGAGATACCGCGCTGTTTTTCGATCTCCATCCAGTCCGATGTAGCGTGGCGCGAAGCCTTGCGCGCCTTGACCGAACCGGCAATCTGAATCGCACCAGAAAATAGCAAGAGTTTTTCAGTCAGTGTGGTTTTACCGGCGTCGGGGTGGGAGATGATCGCAAAGGTGCGACGGCGGCGGGTTTCGGAGGCGAAGGACAAAGCGGGGGATTCCAATGAGGCGGCGCTCAGCGCGCTAAGGACAGGATTTTAAAGGGGGCTGGTGCACGCAAAGCGAATGAAGGCGATTGGGGCTCCGACGTATCGTGGTGCTGGAGTTCCCCACAGTGGCCGCGTGGGAGGCCCTTTATGCCGGGCCGGTGCACCAGGGACTCAAGGCCGTGCGCGCCGCCTGCAAAACCCGGCGCATGGCAGAGACCACGAGCACCTAACGGATCACTTCTTTCCCCGCCTGCCGGTGCGCCAAATATGGGCGGTGCTAATCGCCCGTATCGATCAGCTCTTCCCGCTGCTATGCCCTATGTGCGGCGCACAGATGCACCCGATTGCGTTCATCACCTACAGGGCCGCTATCCGCCACTAGGTGCATTTTGGGGAAAGCGACCTGCAGGGGAAAGCGCCGGAGTTTTACGCACCTTGTCGAGTGATCAGAGGTGCATACTGGCCTTAGGTTGGTTGGAATCCCTATCGACCTTTCAGATTTTCAAGGGAACAGTGTTCCGCCGGTGACAGGGAATGCCGTCGTGTCGTTGCGCGTCCAATTCGTTGTCAGTGCAATCCGGGCCCGCAAAGCAGCCAGATCACTCGCATCGAGCGAAGCGCTGTATTTCACATTGTCGTCCCCGGCGAGACCGCCTGGTCAGGGGTTCACCGTGTGTTTGCCCAACCCAGTCGCGTCGTCTATCGGAAACACCGTCCATTCCAAAGAGGGATCAAAGGGGCCTGCGGCATTGCTATCGCCTTTCTTGATCGCGGCGTTACGGCGCAAGGTGGCGTTGAGTGTTGTGGCTGTACCCACTTTCCACTCGGTACCGGGGTCAGTACCCAACTGGCCAATCCTGTCAATCACCAGGCCGGACTTTTCCAGAACCAGTGCATCGTCACCGTTGAAGTTGGTGACTCCGGAAACCACGCTACCCGCTACTTTGAAGTCAGCAGCTGCCAAGGTGTTCACAAGCACCAAAGTACCGCCCGCTGCGAGGCTTCCGGTCAGGGCCTGTGTGGATGTTGGGGTGGCTGTACCGGCCAGACCGTTGGCAAATAACTTCACGGTGTAGGCAGTCAAATCCACCGAAGCGCCCGTCGGGTTGTAGATTTCAATCGCCTTGTTGTTGCTGCTGCCCTCGATATATTCGCTGAAGAACAAGTCACTGGCGCCGCTACCACCGCCGGGTGCTGCTGAAACCACGACACTTCCAGTCCGCGTCACCGTCTGACTGGCAGAGTTGGTCAAAGTCACCGTTACGGTGAAAGTGCCTGCAGCTGCATAGTTGTGCGCCGCAACGCCAGCAGCTGTCAACGTCGTGTTTGCTGTGCCGTCTCCCCAGCTGATACTGAGCTGGTTTAACGCGGCTGTGCCACCGGGCAATGCCTCAGTCACGGTCAAGCTGAAAGGCGTGGCAGCCTGCGCTGTCGCGGGAATGTTGGCACTGAGGATGGGCGTGGTGACAACCGTGTCTGCAGTGAGGGTCAGCCCGACGATCACCGGGTCATGGTCTGACGCCCGAAAGGCCGTAGCGGCGTAGCGGTCATCGGTCTTGAACTCGGTGTTGTAGTCAATCACGGTGGGTTCGTCAGCATTGATGTGCCACACATTGACACCACTGACCTGCGCCATGAGCGTACTGGAGGCATAACCGTGATCCAACGCACCCGTCTCACCGCCAAACACATAGGTGTAGCGCTCAGCGGCAGGCATGCGTTTGAGCAAGCTCTCATTCCCTGCTGATTCCAGCGTCTTGGTCGGGTCTTCATTCAGGTAGCTGTTGAAGTCACCCATCAAAAGCACGTCGTTTTCACCCTGCGCTTTCAAAACAGCCACAAAGCGATTCAATGCAGTGGCCTGCAAATTGCGGGCGGTATTCCAGCAGCCTTGGCCCAAATCAACGTCACCAGAGGCCGGGCAGGACCCTTTGCTCTTAAAGTGGTTCACCACGAACCAGAAACTGCCGCCGTTGGCGACAGACGCAAATCGCTGTGCCAGTGGCGGTCTGCCGCTGGCAGCGGTGTAGTCGGTCAGATCAGCGCCAGTGGGCAGCACAAGCCCGCCGACACGGCTAACCTTGGCGGGCTTGTAAAGCATGTCAACTTTAATTTCATCAGTACCAAACTTGCCGCTGTTTACCGCTGCGTAAGTGCCCGCACCCATGCGGGTGTTGAGCGCGGCCACTAAATCATTGACCGCACCGTCAGCGTTGTTTTCTATCTCCATCAAGCCCAAGATATCAGCGTCCATCCCCGCGATGGCTTCAACTATTTTGGCTTTTTGGCGGGCAAACTCATCCGCCGAGTTGGCTCCACGTGCATTGAGGGTAGTGAAATAGTTGAGTACGTTGAAGCTGGCAACCTTCAGGGTCCCAGTGACCACCGGCGGGGTAGTGGTTCTAACGTTGACCACAGAAAACACAGGCGTAACCGTGGGGTGTATCCGGTAGGCACCAAAGTTGTGGCCCATGACGCCGGTCAGCTTCGCTACCGTGTCGCCCATGCGCCTTGTGCCCGCACTACCCGCCGCACTCAAGTAGGGGGTTGGAATGGGGTTGGACTGGCTGGAGCCGTCGTCCAACACAATGCGGGCCAGCAGGTTTTGGGCATTGCTGACCACCGCATTGCCATTGTTGGGGTGGAACTGGCGCGTGGCGGTGGAGAGTACGAGTTGTCCATACCGACCTAGCTCAAACATTTCCGTGACCGCCAAGGGCTGATTCATCTCCACCAACATGCCTTCATAGCGCTCTAGCGCTGTGGCATTTGCCACTGGCAGTGCAATAGATGTTGGGGCAATTGAGACGCCGCTGCCACACAGGGAGACGGTTACCGTTCCCCCAATTTGCGTGACTGTGCTGCCTTCGGTGCCAAACTCCGACACCGTGCCAGAGACCTGCACGAAGTCCCCAGGGTTTAGCTTGGTGGCATCAGGCGCATAGACAAAAATGCCTTCGGACGTTGCGGGGTCAGCGTCTGCAATAGCTTGCTGAATAAAGAAACCGTTGAGTTGGGTTACCGTATCGGACAATTTTTGGAATCCGCCGACCACAACGCCACGCGCAGTCACTTTTTGAGCCACCAGCGCACTGGTGTCTGAAGCGCCTTGGATTTCCCCAATATTCTTGAGTGGCGCGTCTGATGCCACCAGCGCCGAGCAGGTTGGCAGCACCACAACTGGCGCTGGCGTCGTGCTTTGACCGCCACCACAAGCCGCCAAAAGCAATGACAGCGCCAGAGCGCCCATAAATTGATGAGACATGAAACAAACCTTCGCAAAGAAGCCCAACCACGAAAAATTTCGTCAGCCCTACAGCCCTTTGTTTTTTACCATTGGTATGTGCCAAAACGATGACAGTACGCGCCGGGCCGAACACCCTCCATGCTTTAAAGTTTGGATTGGGGGATGCTGCGCTGCACCCCTTGCAAGGCGACAGCTAAGGCTTGACGCGCTCGCTCCAAAGCATGTTGACAGCGTCGCCATTCGCTTGGGATATCCGATGGTTTACCGGATGGGTAAGCAAAGGATGGCGCAAACCCAAGCTCGGCCTTTTGAGCTGGGTCGGCGTTGGCATATTTGCTTGGTTTTGTTTACCGACAAGCCCGGCCAAGGCTTTTCGCACGCCACACATCTGGTAGCGCATCTGAAAGTCCTGACCCGCAGAACATCGCTAGACTTGCCCGATGCATCCCTCCATAGCCCAACACCGTGCCGGTATTTCGGCGATTTGTCAGCGTCACCAAATCCGCCGACTGGAGGTGTTCGGCTCGGCCGCCCGTAACTACGACTTTGATACCGAGCATAGCGACGCTGACTTTTTAGTGGAGTTCT
>CANNNH010000197.1 GCA_947505915.1 Comamonadaceae bacterium | reverse complement strand
TTAATTCCTATGAGCACTTTAGAGTCTCGGCTTAACGAACTTCCTAAAAATCCTAATTCACGCGTGCTTTTGATATGCAATACACAAAATCGCTCAAGTGCTGTTGCAAAAGAACTTCGCTCTCGCGGATTTACCAACGTGGAGTATGTTCGTGGCGGGATGAGCGAATGGGCTAAACGAGGTTGGACTTTGGAATCACCTTCAAATCCTTAGCCAACCAAGGAAATTCAACCTGGTTTGTATCTGATCAAGCAAGGCAATGCAGTCCTTAAAGCTGTGGGTCAAGGGTTGTTGGTCTTAGACAAAACCAAGGGTAAACCCAAGTTTCTTAGCGTTACGATTTGTACATCAACCGAGATCACCCCGAACCGGTGGCTTAGGTGTTTTTTCAGGAGAAATCCCGCATGAAAAGCAAACTTTTTGATCTGGCCAGTCAGCTCGGTAGCAAGGCTGGCGAGGCCTTGTCATCCGCCACCGCCAAGGCTACTACCTTTGTGCAGGAGCACAAGCCTGACGAGCAGCAAATAGACCAAGCCAAGGCGTGGGTAAAGAGGACTGCCACCGACACCGCTGTCGGGGCAACACGCATCGGCAAGGAAGTTATGCGCTCCGACTTGGCCAAGGATGCCGCCAAAGGTGCAGTCGTGGGCGCCGCGAATGCTGTGCCGCTGCCAATAGTAGGGCCTGCGATCAGCGCCGTAGTGGGCGCTGGGATTGGCGTTTATGCCAATCTAACACGCACTACACCCACTATCCAAAAATCTGCTGATGAGCTTGCGCCACAACATTCCCAAACTGATCAGGTGGCATCTACTTCGCCAGTGAAAGATGTTTATGCGGAGCTCTTGAAGTTGGACGACTTGTTGAAGAAGGGCATTCTCACGCAGGCGGAGTTTGATTCGCAGAAAGCGAAAGTCTTGGACGGCGCTCGATAGCATAAGGTAAGTCATGGAATACATCGAAACATCGTCCATCGGACATGTAACTCACTTGACAACTGATTGATCTTCGATTTCTCGCATTTTTATCAGCTCAGCGGCTGGGATGTGGACATTCTTTCCGTCCACCACAACCAAAATGCTGGTATTGGTCTTTATTGCGAGATCCTGGGCAGCGCGGGCTGCGCGGTGCATGGCAGCATAGGAGCCCGCTAAATCCGGAGATTTTCTGATGTCTATCGGATTCATTTTTCACTCCAATCAATGAGTACTGGCTGAAAGCCAGAGCTGTCATAAAACGCCCATGGAAATAACGTTTGATATCAAACGTTGATCTTATTTGACTGGTGTGGCTGCTTCCTGCTGCCTTAACAAAAACCGTTGAATTTTCCCACTCGGCGTCTTGGGCAGCTCCGGCACAAACTGCACTTCGCGTGGATAGGCGTGAGCGGCCAACCTGTGCTTGACCAGTTGTTGTAATTCAATTGCCAGTGCATCGCTCGCGGTGTAACCCGCTTTCAAAACCACAAAGGCCTTGACGATTTCTGTGCGCTCCGGATCTGGTTTGCCAATCACTGCGGCCTCTGAAACTGCCGGATGCTCGATCAGGCAACTCTCTACGTCAAATGGCCCTATGCGATAACCGGACGAGGTGATGATGTCATCGCCCCGTCCGACAAAGGCGATATTGCCGCCTGCATCCATCTCCACGGTGTCACCCGTCAGGTAATACTTACCTATAAAACCTGCGGTTGGCTGCCGCCAGTAACCTTCAAAATAGTAAAGACTCGACATTTCCCGGTCTACGGCCAAATTGCCCTGCTGGCCGGATTGCAACTCGACTCCCTCATCGCTTACCACGACCATGCGATAGCCGGGAATGGCGTAGCCCGCAGCACCCGCTCGCACAGTGTGACTCAGGCCGTGGAAGTTGCACAGCACCATACCGACTTCGGTCTGGCCATAGTGGTCGTTCACAGTACAGTCCAAGTGCTCAGAGAACCAGCGGATGACCTCGGGATTGAGCGGCTCCCCCGCGCTATTGGCGACGCGCAGTTGTCCGCGTACTGCCTGGGCCTTCTCCGGGCCGGCTGCAATCAGCATGCGGTAGGCGGTAGGCGCACCGGCCAAGTTCGTGATCTTGTATTTCTGAATCACGCGATAGGTGCTGTCCACCGTGAAAGAACCCTCGTAAAACAGCGTGGCGTGCCCCATCAGCAAGGGGCCAATAGCTGCGTAATAGAGGCCATAAGCCCAACCGGGATCGGCAATATTCCAGTAAATATCGTCAGCGCGCAGGTTAACGGCGTAGCGCATGTACATGTAAAAAGCCTTGAGCGCCTTGTTAGGCACCGCCACCCCCTTGGCCTGCCCGGTAGTGCCTGAAGTGAATAACATCATGAAAGGGTCATCGCCGGTGTGCATGACCGGTGTAAAACTGGCGCTGTGATTGGCGAGTTCGGCGTGGAAATCAAAATCTCCCAACACCAGTGGCTTCGCTGAATGGTTGTGCGTTAAGGTCGCAATGGCTGGGCAGTTTTCTACCTCATCCAGCTTGGAGCGGTTGCTGCTGTCGGTGACGATCAGCTTGGCTTCGCTGGATGAGACTCGGTACTCAATGGCTTTGGGGCCAAAGGCTGTAAACAGTGGTTGGTAGACCGCACCAGCGCGCCATGTTCCCAGAATGACAACCAGCAATTCGGGCACGCGTGGCAGCAAACCCGCCACACGGTCGCCTGGCTGCACACCCTGACTGACCAGAAAGTTGGCAAAGCGTGAAGATGACTCTTTCAAATCTTCAAATGTGTGGGTGCTACTGCGCCCGTCCTGCCCTTCCCAGTAAAGCGCAATGCGACCGGACTCTGCGTAACGGTCGCAGCACTCGATGGCCGCATTCATTCCTTTATCGAAATCACCGATAAAGGCCGGTTTCAGGCTATCTGCACTAAACGTGCTCAGAAACCTTTGGTAATCAGGAACAAGTGCTGATTCAGATGCGAGAGGGTGGGTCATTTATGACTCCGAGTGTTTATGGGGCAAGTGGACCAAGCTTCAGCAAAAGGTCGAACTGTTGGGAGTTAATTCATTCTGCAATAGCGCCAATGGCGGCTGATCCCTGGGCTAAACCATCCGCACCACGAAGAATCACCAAGTGGCCTTTCATTTTGATGACCGCGCCTGATTTGTGCATGAACGGCAATACCGTGTCCTTGCGGATAGTGAATTCTTTCACAACACCCAGCGCTTTGGAGAAGCAATTGCCATGTGCTTTTTGCATACTCGGGGGAATAACGAGATTGGCATGTTGACCCAGGGCCTCACGCTCTTCGAAGCCGAGCGCTAACTGGGCAGCTGTGTTCCATAAATTTATGTTTCCATCGTTGTCCACGCCTATGACAACATAAGACATATTCTCAATCAGAGATTGACTGTTAGGTTCACTATGAATAGTCATTAGGAATATCTCATATTATTATGAACTTCCATTATGGGGTAAATCCGCAGCTGTGATGGAGAATTTTCGCTAGCGTCAACTGGACAAACAACCACTTTGCAGGTACTGGCAATTTACACAATTTCCCATTGCGACCTGGTTTGCCTATTCGGGTATCGCTGTCAATAAAAACAAGGAATTGGCTGCCTGCGGCATCCTTTGGACTACCCCACGGGCACCTGGGTATTCCCACCTGCACCTGACATTTGTACTATAAGGGCGTGCAGATTCATGCAATTCAATCTGGCAGGCTTGGTACTTGAAGCATTGACTATTGGTAATCGCCGCGTGCAAGTACCCAACGTAATAAGCTTTGAAGCAGTCAACTTTGGGCTGCTTGCAGACATTGCGCATTTCAACTAAATGGGCTGGTACAGACCCAAAGCGGACCGCCAGGTTTTCAGATTGCAGTAACTCAAATTGGGGGCTAGACCTGTGACTTTTTACCCCGTCGATACGGCAGTACACAAACCAGCGGGCGGGGCTCATAGAACTACTCCGAGACAGTCTGGGACCATTGTCCCCAGTGCGTGTGCGGAGAGATGCACCAAGGCTTTCCCCAGCTTGCCTGTCATCTGTGCAAAGGGCTTTCTTGCAACGTGACTTGGGCGGTAGGACGGAATTTCGCCTTCCCACGGAGGAGGTCCTGCGCCAGACGGTCGGGGTATTTCCGTGGTGACAGTGCTTCTTCAGGGTGCCTGGTACTGTGGCTTGCCCCCCACATACACCGCCATGGTGCGGATGCGGTCGAGCTCGTGCACCGGCGTGGTGTAAGGGTTTGCGTCCACCACTTGCAGGTCGGCCCACTTGCCTACTTCCAGCGAGCCCGTTTTGTCCTTCAAGCGCAAC
>CANNNH010000196.1 GCA_947505915.1 Comamonadaceae bacterium | reverse complement strand
TTGCGCCGCGCCCACGCGTAATAGGGCGAGAACACACTGCCGACAAAGGCGATGATGCTCAGGCCCCATTGGCCGTCGTCGCTCAGGGCGTCGACATACCACCAGAGGTAAGCACCGGGTGGAACCGCTTGGTCAAAGCGCGGTGCGCCATCACGGCCTCGGCCGCCAGTTGGCCCGACAGCGCTGCCATCGGCACCCCCGGCCCCGGGTGCACGCTGCCCCCCGCCAAAAACAGGCCCGGGATGCGGCTGGCCGAGTTGGAGCGTGCAAAGGCCGACATCCAACCGTGGGTCGCCTGGCCATACAAGGCCCCGCCGGTGGCCGGGAACAGTTGGTGGAATTGCGCTGGCGTGGTGCGCACGTGGTTGTGGGATTGCAAGCTCACTTGCAGGCCACAGCGCTGGAGCCATTGGAAACTGGCTTGCTCGCATTGGTCGATCGCCTCCGGTGTGATGTTGTCGCTGTCGCCCAGCGCCGGGGCATTGACCAGGCACAGCAGCCGCTCGGGCCCTGTGGGTGTGTCGGCGAGTCCCCGGTCTTGGGCACACACATACACCGTGGGCTTGTGGGGCAGCCGCGCGCGGTCAAAGATGTCGGTGAATTCGCTGGCGTAGTCGTCTTGAAAAAACACATTGTGCCGCTCCAAGGGAAAGCCATGGGTGGGCGCGTTGATCGACCAGGTGATGGCCGACAGCGAACGCTCTGGTGTGCGGCCTTTGACGGCCTGGGGCAGCGCACCACCACCGAGCAAACCGGCGCGCAAAGCCGCCACATCGCCGTTGAACACCACGGCTTGCGCGGCAATGGTCTCTCCACTGGCCAATTGCACGCCACTGGCGCGGCCCTGCGTGGTGGTGATGGTTTGCACGCTTTCGCCATAGCGAAACTGCACGCCGCGTTGCGCGCCCAAGCGGGCCAGGCACTGGGCCAGGGCATACATGCCGCCTTGCACCGACCACACGCCGTCCATCTCCACTTGCGCAATCAGCATCAAGGTGGCGGGGGCTTGCCACGGTGACGAGCCGCAATAGGTGGCATAGCGCCCAAACAACTGCTGCAAACGCGGGTCGCGGAAATGTTGGCCCAGGCTGCGCCACAAGCTGGGCATCACGCCCATGCCGAGCAACACCCGCAAACCCGATGGCCCCAGGGCGCGCGCCATCTGCATCAGCGTGGGCGACGGCGAGCGGATGAACGGCCCCTCCAAGGTGTCGTGCACCAAGCGGGCCTGTTGGCAAAAACGCTCAAAACGCTGGGCCTCGTCGGGCCCGGCAAATTCGGCCACGGCTTGGATGGATTGCAGCGGGTCGGCATGCAAGTCCAGGCGCGAGCCATCGGCCCAGGCATGGCGCGCCAGCACCGACAAGGGTGAGATGTTCAGTTCGCGGGCCATGCTGGTTCCGGCGGCATCAAAGATGCGGTCAAACACCCAGCGCATGGTGAACACCGTGGGACCACTGTCGATGGCCGCACCATCCACCTGGAGTTGGCGCATTTTTCCGCCGGGGTGCGCGGCCGACTCCAGCACCGTGACGCGCTCACCCTGCTGCGCCAGCAACAAGGCGCTGACCAAGCCGGCCACGCCCGCGCCCACCACCACCACGCCGGATTCAGGCATGGGCGCTTTCAGGCAACGGGTAAGCGGCGGGGTTGCCATAGGCGCGCCCCAGCCACACGCCTTGCATCTCCAGCACGCGCATGCGCACAAACATCGACTCGGTGAAAAAGTTGTGTTTGTACGCCGCTTGGATGGCTTGTTGGTGCGCGCCTTGGCGGGCGTAGTCATGCATGCTTTTTTCGTCGCGCCACAGGCTGAAAGTGCACTGGCGCACCAATGGCGCCTCGCCCAAGCCCATGGCCAACAAACAACCTTGGGCCTGCCCCAGGCTGTCTTGGGCGGCGGGGGCATGGCGCCAAAACGACATGGCGCTCGCGGCCCGGATGCTGGCCCGTGTCAGGGTGGCCAGCACGGGGGCTTGGCGTGGGGGGGTCTGCGACGCTGATGCGTCTGCGGCTTGAACCTCCCAGGCGGGGCTGGCCTCCCAGGCTTGGCCGTCCCACAAGCCGCGGCTGCTGCCCACGGCCATCAAGCCGGTCCAATATTCGCGGGCGCGTTCGCGGTAGGCCATCACGTGCGGTCCCGCCAAAAATGCGCGGGCATGGGCATGGGTGTCAAACAGGCAGACCCAGCCTTGGTGGCTGGCACTGGGGCGCAGGCCAAAGCCACCGTCATGGCCACTGCCCATCACTTTGGCAAACAACAGGCCGGGGGTGCTTTTCAGGGCCGATGGGCCTTGCACCATGCGCAACCAGCCCCAGGCGCGGTGTTGGCGCAAAAAGTCCACCAAGAGCACCACCACCACACCCGACAGGGTGGCGGTGGGTGCATCCACATCACTCATGGCCGCAAGCCTGCAACACGGGGCCGGGCCACAAGCCCGGTCAGGGCTTGGCCGAAGCCACTTGGGCAGGGGCCGGCTTGCCCACCAACTCGGGGTGGTTTTTGATCATGGGTGCGCCGTTGAGGGGCTTGTAAGCGCCCTGGTGACAAGTGGCGCAATTGAGCTTGGCCACGTCGCCCAACTCACCCTTGCGGTTGCTCGGGAAAGTGGCCTGGAGGGGCTCCAAGTAATTGAGGTTGAGCTCGCGCGCCATGCGGATGCCATGCCATGCGGTGACCCGCTGCGGGGGGTTGCCCTCCCAACTGGAGAACGAGCGCGAGTTGTGGCAATAGGTGCAATTGACACCCAAGGCGCTGGACATGTGGGTCATCAAACCATAGGTCCACTCGGCTTGCTTGATTGAGTGGCGGTTGCCACTGGGCAAGGCGGTGTCCCCATTGACACGGATGTCCAAGCTGTCGAGCAAAAATGGTGTGAACGGGTCGCTGGGCAGCGAGGACAAGCCCACGCTTTTGGCGGCCAAGTTTTGGCCCGCACGGCCACCGATGAAATCAGCGCCATTGGCTTGGGGCGGCTCTTTGAACCAAATTTGCGCTGGCACAGGCTGACCGCGGTGACAGGTGTAACACGTGACGCCGGTTTCGGCCACGTGGTTTTTCCAGCCGCTGTTGATGTGCTGCGTCATCTCGATCATGCGCCGGGCCACCACCTTGGTGTATTTACCTTCTTCGGCAAAATTGGCCGGGTTGTGACAGTAGGCACAGCCCTCGGTGGGCGCCACCCAATTGGTCATGTTAACCATGAGTTGGGTGAACTGCGCCACGCTCAAGTCGCCCAACACCTTGACGTTTTGATAGGCCTTGCCCGCCTTGGGACCATCGGCCGATGCGGGTGGCAAGGCCACGGGGGCGGCGTGCAACTCTTCGTTTTGTTCGATGGTGCGCGGGTTGTACACCTGAACCATGCCTGTGCCACGGTAGCCGCGCTGCACAGAGTCCATGGGCGGGCGCTCACAAGCGCTGAGCAAGATCACGCTGGCCAAGGCCAGGCCTTTGAGAAACAGGGCTTTGTTCATGGCTTGACCCCCATCAAAGTGGCCGGGTCGACCACCACTGGAAACACCACAGGGTACGGGGGTGCCACGCCGTGCTTGACCGCCCACAGGTACCAGTTATCGACCACGGTGCCGGTGAGCAAGATGCCGATGCCGCCGGTGATGGGGCACAGCACCGCAAACCACCAGGCCCAGCGGTGAATGGATTCCATGGTGGCGTTGAAGCCCATGGTCCAACGCCAGAACAAGGCTGCGCGCTCAGACGCCGTACCACGGTCGACAATTTGTTCAATTTCACGCTCGCCGCCATACCGGGTCACGGCCAAAATGGTGGCCCCGTGCATGGCAAACAACAGCACCGACCCATACAAGAAGACGATGGACAAAGCATGGAAAGGGTTGTAGAACAAGTTGCCATAGCGCAACGAGAACGCGGCGGTCCAGTCCAGGTGCGGGAAGATGCCAAAGGGCACGGCCTCGCTCCATGAGCCCATCAAGATGGGGCGGAAAAAGCCCAGCACCAGGTACAACCACAGCGCTGCGGCAAAGGCCCAGGGGATGTGCATGCCCAGGCCCAAGGCCTTGGCACGGCGATACATGCGCGCCCACCAAAAAAACAGCGAGGCGGTGAGAAACAAACCGGTGAGCAACCACCAGCCGCCTTCGTTCATGGGCGGAAAGCTCAAGCCATACACCGGTGCCGGCGGCTCCAAGGCGAGCCAAAACAGCTGGCGCACAAATTGGATCGGGTTCCAGTCGACCGAAGCCAACATATTGAAGCCAATGATGTTGAAGGCCAAGGTGCCCAGGATGAGCGAGGCCAGGCCCAAGCTGCC
>CANNNH010000195.1 GCA_947505915.1 Comamonadaceae bacterium | reverse complement strand
GCTGCGGAAATCGGCCACCACATCGACGCCGCAAAGTTCGGCCAGTAAAGAGGGGTTATTCAGTTGCAGGGTGTAGCCCACGCCATCGTGTAAGCCCGGTTGGTGACGAACGGTTTGACCATGGACCCCAACTGCACGAACCGCAGCAGGAAGCAGCCCTTGTTGCTCAAGCAGTAAATGGATGGCGTTGGCGTAGACCTTGGCCAAAGCATTGGCGGCCATTGCAGATTGGTGCAGTTCGTTCAAACCAGCATGGTTGAGGTCCAACAGGGTTTGCTTTAAAAGTGGAGTTAAGGGGAGAGTTTGGTGAGCCAAGACACTGCAACCAGATGCAAAGTCCACCAAAACCGCATCGACCCCGTCAAGTGAGGTTCCTGACATCACGCCTATATAGAGCGTGGTCATAGGGTATTCAGGGTGCAGGCAGCGCCAGCGAGGCAGAGGCCAATTGTTGGCTAACCTGCTTGGCCATTTGATCAAATGCGGGTCGCGCTTGGGCAGATACGGGCACGCTCTCGCTTTTGCGCGCCATCACCAGAGGGTCTTGGTGTTTGCCATTAACGCGAAACTCAAAATGCAGATGCGGGCCGGTTGCCCACCCCGTGGCGCCCACTTTGCCAATGGACTGACCCTGCGCGACAGACTGTCCGCGTTTAACCAGCATTTGACTCAAATGCGCGTAAACCGTGGAATGGCCGTTGTGGTGTTTCACCACGACTGCTTTGCCATAGCCACCTAGATTGCCTGCACTTTCAACAACACCTATGCCAATAGAGCGCACAGCAGTGCCAGTGGGTGCCGCGTAATCCACCCCCAAGTGAGCACGCCAAGTTTGCAAGATGGGGTGAAAGCGCATTTTGAAACCACTGCTGATACGCGAGAAGGTCAAGGGGGATGCCAAGTAAGTGCGACGCAAACTTTGTCCGTCAAGGGTGAAATAACCGCCTGTGTGGTTATTGTGTTCTTGAAACCACATGGCTTGAAACGATTTGCCACGGTTGACAAAGTCTGCACTTAAGACCTTGCCTGACTTGATGGTCTCGCCATCAGCTTCTAGCGTTTCATAGGCCACACTGAAACGGTCACCAACACGCAGGGCACGGTGAAAATCGATGTCACCAGAAAAAATTTCAGCCAACTGCACCGCGATGCTGTCTGGTATTCGAGCTTCATCCGTGGCGGCAAACAAAGAGCTTTGAATGAATGCACTGGAAAGACGGACAGAGGACGCAAGCTCGCCAGTTTCAAGCCGTGCAACAAAACCTAGGTCTTGACGTTCGATGACCAAGCGTTGAAAGGTGACACTGCTGTCGGTGGCCCAACGGGCTGTCAATCGCAGCAAGCGGTTGTCATCGTCCATTTCAGCGCGGAGCAAGCGGCCAGCACGGCCAAGCAACTGGCTGCGCACCAAGGCATTTGCACGCATGAAGTCAGCAGCCTGTGCATCGCTGACATTCAATCGGGCCAACAAACTGTCGGCGCTGTCGCTCGAGCGTGAAGTGTCGGCACGGTAAAGGCGAATATCACCCTTCATCAAACTTTGCATTTGATTGTCTAGCGACAGGGTGCTGACGGACTCCACCAGCTGCTTGACGGGAAGCGAGGAAGAAAGCGGCGACAATCCAGCCACAGCCAGTGCACCCCCTGCGCCCAAGAGCAGCAACAGACTGATATGCCATATCCATGGTTTGGATGTGGGCACAGCGTCTTGAGAAGAAGGTGTATCGAACTGTTGCAAACTGCAAGATCCTGTGGTTGAAGCGAGTAGGCAAAGGAAAGATCCAAGCCCGTTCAAATGAGCGCAGAGTATACAAGCACTTTTTACTATCAAAAATCTTAAATTTTTATATGAATCAAGGATCTACATCGGAAACCTCTATTTCAGAAGAGGTTTTACATGCCATGCAAGTCAGCCAACGTGGTTGCGAGGAATTGCTGCCCGAACAAGAGTGGCTGAAAAAACTCCAACGCTCACATGCCAGCGGTACGCCTTTGCGCATCAAACTGGGGCTTGACCCTACTGCGCCCGACATCCACATTGGGCACACCGTGGTGCTCAACAAAATGCGCCAACTGCAGGACTTGGGTCATCAGGTGATCTTTTTGATCGGTGACTTCACCTCCTTGATCGGTGACCCGTCGGGGCGCAACAGCACCCGCCCGCCCCTGACGCCTGAGCAAATCAAGCTCAATGCCGACACCTATTACAAGCAAGCCAGCATGGTGCTGGACCCCGCCAAAACCGAAATTCGTTACAACAGCGAGTGGAGCGAGCCCTTGGGGGCCAGCGGCATGATCCAACTGGCATCACGCTACACCGTGGCGCGGATGATGGAGCGTGACGATTTTCACAAGCGTTTCCATGGTGGTCAGTCCATCAGCGTGCATGAGTTTTTGTACCCGCTGATGCAAGGCTATGACAGCGTAGCCTTGAAAAGCGACTTGGAGTTGGGCGGCACAGACCAAAAATTCAATTTGCTGATGGGGCGCCATTTGCAGCAAGAGTACGGTCAAGAGCCGCAATGTATTTTGACCATGCCTTTGCTCGAAGGCTTGGACGGCGTAGACAAAATGTCCAAAAGCAAAAACAACTACATCGGTATTGCCGAAGACGCCAACACCATGTTTGCCAAGGTTTTGTCCATCAGCGACACCTTGATGTGGCGCTGGTTCACCCTACTTAGTTTCCAAAGCTTAGAGGCCATAGCCGCCTTGAAGGCCGAGGTCGAGGGCGGGCGCAACCCGCGCGACGCCAAGGTGATGTTGGCCAAAGAAATCACCACACGATTCCACACGGCAGCCTTGGCCGATGCCGCCGAGCAAGACTTTGTCAACCGCAGCAAAGGCGGCATCCCCGATGTGATTCCCGAGGTGAACCTGAGCGGCGCACCGCTGGGCATTGCGGCGCTTTTGAAAAGCGCCGGCTTGGCACCTTCAAGCAGCGAGGCCAGCCGCTTGATCGACGGCGGCGGTGTGCGCGTCGATGGCAGCGTGGTCAGCGATAAAGCCTTGAAGCTCGACGCTGGTACTTATGTGGTGCAAGTGGGCAAGCGCAAGTTTGCCCGTGTACAGCTGGCTTGAAACGCTTGCAGCCCCAGCAACCATGAGGCGGTTTTATGAATTTTCTCATTCGACTTCAACCTAAAACGCTGCTTTGGGCCTCTGTGGTGGTGGCCATCATCACCATCTCTTTGAAAACCTTGGCTTGGTACATCACGGATTCCGTGGGTCTGCTGTCGGATGCCATGGAGTCGTTTGTCAATTTGGCCAGCGCCATTTTTGCTTTGCTGATGGTGACGGTGGCCGAACAACCTGCCGATGAAGAGCACCCCTACGGACACCACAAGGCCGAGTATTTTTCATCGGGTTTTGAAGGCATTCTGATCATGGGTGCAGCAGCAGCCATTATTTGGGCGTCCGCGCATCGCATCTTCGACCCTCAGCCCGTCCAAGATTTGGGCTGGGGTTTGGCGTTGTCGGTGGCCAGCTCTGCTTTGAATGCCTTGCTGGCTTGGGTGATGTTTGGCGCAGCCAAGGTGCATCGCTCTATCGCCTTGGAAGCCGACGCCAAGCATTTGGTGACTGATGTGTGGACATCAGCAGGGGTTGTGTTGGGTTTGAGCTTGGTCTACATCACAGGCTGGTTGTGGCTAGACGCCTTGGTCGCCATGGGTGTGGCATTGAATATTTTGAAAGAAGGCTTTAATCTGATTTGGCGTTCGTCTCAAGGTTTGATGGATGAAGCGGTGGAACCCGAAGTGCTGGCGCAAATCAAGGAAGTCTTAGATGGCTTTGAGCATCAAAGAGGTGAAGTTCATATCATTCGTTTTGACCATGTCACTACGCGACGCGCAGGTCAGCGGCGCTTTGTCGATATGCATATGCACATGCCCTCTGGGTGGTCGCTTGGAAGAGCTGCGGCTTTGCGAACCAGCGTTGAGCAAGGACTGATGAGCGCTGTGCCCGGGCTTCGCGCCACCATTCAATTGCTGCCTAACGATGTGGAAGCGCATTTCGATGATGTGCGGGACTTGAAGTGATCGGGGCCAGGTTCAAATGAACCCATTGATAATCCCTGAATGACCAAAGCTTTTAGCGCACTCCCACTCTCCCCCGAAACCCTCGCCAACCTCGACCAACTCGGCTACACCGAGATGACCGCCATTCAAGCGGCGAGTTTGCCCTTGGCACTGGCAGGCAAAGATCTGATCGCACAAGCCAGCACCGGCAGCGGAAAAACCGCGGCGTTTGGTTTGCCTGTGGTGGAAAAACTCACCGCCAACTTTCACGCTGTACAAGCCTTGGTGATGTGCCCCACCCG
>CANNNH010000194.1 GCA_947505915.1 Comamonadaceae bacterium | reverse complement strand
GTTGTGCGAGGCCTTGTCGCCTTGTGAGCTGGTCAACACATCGGGCAAGGTCACGTAACCCATTTTGAACATGCTGCGGAAAAACCAGCTGTCCAAAAAGTCGGCCTCCCAGCCTACACCGCCGCCCGCGCTGTAACCGGCCAAATGGAACTGGTCGTTGCGTGATCGGCCCAGCATGTTCAAGGTGACATTGGTCTTAGGGTAGACGATGCCCGCGCCCACCAACGCCACCCAACGCGAGGCAAAAGGTGCCTTCCACTGGGTCACCGGGAATTGCTTTTCGTATTCAACGCTCACGACATTGAGGCCATCGGTGTGCTCAAAGTTCAGGTAATTGGTCGACAAATTCCGGGTAGCACCTGATTGAGGGTCATTGTTGATGCGACCGGAAAAAGCCACAGTTTGGTCAGGCGTGACCACATACTTCATGTGATCGAGGTTCAGCGCCCAAGCCGTATCTGGCGAGACCTGGTAGGCAATGCGCAAATTGGTTTGCGGCAAGGTCATGTTGGCCGGGCTGAGAAAGGTACCGAAAATATTTTCGGTGGTGACATCGGCTTGCATGTCATTGGCCTTCACACTGCTCAGGGTGAAGTCGTGGTCAGCGCCCCAAAAGTGGATGTCGCTGTTGGAATAAGTCGAGCGGTTCCAACCCCAGTACACCGACCATTTGCGGCTGGCCGACGCGGCAGCCTGCAAAGGGCTGGCCGCATCGCGCTTGACGGGCGAGGCAGACACAGGGCTGGCCTGGGCCAGTAGTAGTACGGTGTCAGCAGTTTGGGCCATGGCGGGGCCTTGAACCCCGCCAGTCAGGGCAAAAAGCGCACACCAGGCGGCTGCCCAAGAAGTTTTAGGCAGCATGGTGGTGGTGCGCATCAGAGGGTCAGAATCGTGCAACCCATGGTTTTGCGCGCTTCCAAGTCGCGGTGGGCTTGTTGCACTTGTTCCAGGGGATAACGCTGTTCGATGTTGATCTTGACTTTGCCGCTGGTGACGATGTCAAACAAGTCTTTGGACATGGCCATCGCCCCCTCATGGGTGGCAATGTGGGTGAACAGGGTTTGGCGGGTCACAAACAGCGAGCCCTTGTTGCCCAAGATGCCTGGGGCAAAAGGCGGCACGGGGCCAGAGGCATTGCCAAAGCTGGCCATCAAGCCAAAGGGCGACAAGCAGTCCAGCGATTTGTCCCAGGTGTCTTTGCCCACCGAGTCGTAAACCACTTTGACGCCTTTGCCACCGGTGATGTCTTTCACCCGGGCAGCAAAATCTTCTTTGGCATAGTTGATGACATGGGCAGCGCCGTTGGCCTTGGCCAGTTCGCACTTGGCATCACTGCCCGCCGTGCCAATGAGTTGATAGCCCAAGGCTTTGGCCCATTGGCAAGCGATCAGGCCCACGCCACCGGCGGCGGCATGGAACAGCACAAAGTCACCGGCCTGCAAACCGCCTTGGGGCAGGGTGCGCTTGAGCAAGAACTGGGCGGTCATGCCTTTGAGCATCATGGCCGCACCCGTGTCAAAGTCGATCGCGTCGGGTAATTTGCACACCACTTTGGCGGGCATCACCCGCACTTCGCAATAGCTGCCGGGGGGCTGGCTGGCATAGGCGGCGCGGTCGCCAGCTTGGAGGTGGGTCACGCCGGGGCCCACGGCCTCGACCACGCCAGAAGCTTCCATGCCCAGGTTCAAGGGCATGGGCAAGGGATACAAGCCGGTGCGTTGGTACACATCGATGAAGTTCAGGCCCACCGCTTTGTGGCGGATGCGGATTTCACCCGGGCCAGGGTCACCCACGGTGACATCAACGATTTTGAGGACTTCGGGACCACCGTTTTGGTCAATGCGGACAGCTCTGGTCATGTTGGGGCTCCAATGATTTTGGTTGTGATGGCTGGGCTGCTGGGTTCCGCCAGTGGGACCTGCAGCTCCCCTGCATTATCGGTCCTTCAAGTGGCGTCCGGCCCCATGGGTTAGAGTGGCGCACCCCATGACCACATCTGCCACACCCCGCCTGACCCTGGGCACCGCCTTCTTGCTGACCATGCCACCCTTGCTCTGGTCAGCCAATTCGGTGATTGGGCGCATGATCTACGACCAAGTCCCGCCGGTGACACTCAACCTGCTGCGCTGGCTGGTGGCGCTGGTGCTGTTGCTGCCGCTGGCGCACCGCATGCTGCACCCGGACAGCCCGCTGTGGCCGCACTGGCGGCGCTATTTGTTTTTGGGTCTGCTGGGTGTGGCTTGTTACAACACCTTTCAGTATCTGGCCCTGCGCACCACCACGCCCATCAATGTGACCTTGGTGGCATCGAGCGCGCCGGTGTTCATGCTGGCCATGGGCACCTTGTTTTACGGCCAGCGGGTGCGGCGCGATCAGCTGATCGGTGCGGTGATGTCCATCATCGGCGTGATGCTGGTGATGTGCCGGGGTGACTGGCATCTGTTGACACAGGTGCAGTTTGTCGAGGGCGATGTGTTTGTGCTGATCGCCACCGCCGCTTGGGCCTGGTACAGCTGGCAGATCAGCTTGCCCGACCGCGACCCGCCGGAAATTCGCAACCACTGGGCCAACTTCTTGATGGCCCAGGTGGTCATGGGTTTGGTCTGGTCGAGTTTGTTCAGCGCCGCCGAATGGACGTTGACCGATGCCCATATCCATTGGAGTTGGCCGGTGGTGGCCGCCTTGCTGTACATCGGCATTGGCCCGGCGGTGCTGGCCTATCGTTGCTGGGGCTTGGGTGTGCAAAGAGTAGGCCCCAACATCGCCGGATTTTTCGGCAACCTCACACCGGTGTTTGCCGCCTTGCTCTCCAGCCTGGTGCTGGGCGAATGGCCCCAGTGGTATCACCTGGTGGCCTTTGTCTTGATCGTGGGCGGGATTGTGGTGTCGTCCCAACCGCAAAAACCCAAAACAGAAACGGCCTGAGCCAATCACCCATGAGCGCTGGGGGCTGTGAGGCCCCCGGTTCTCGTCAAGGCTGGTTGGCGCCCATCAAGTAGTCGCGTTTGCCCACCGGCACGCCGTTCAAGCGCAGCAGGTTGTAAGCGGTGGTGATGTGGAAGTACATATTGGGCAATATCCACATGGTCACATAGTCTTGGCCGCGCATGGTGTGGCTGCCCGTCTTGCCCACCGGAAAGGTGAATGACTGCTCTTCGCGCCCATCGATGGCGCTGGCCGGCACCGTGGCCAACCAGGCCAGGGTTTTGTGGATGCGCGCTTGCAGCTCTTCAATGGTGGACTCGCTGTCATCGAACTTGGGTGCATCCAGGCCAGCCACGCGGGCCACACCGTTTTTCACCACATCGCAAGCGATGAAAATTTGGTTTTTGAACGGCAGCATGTCGGGCGCGAAGCGCTCGGAGATGTGCACATTGGCGTCAAAACCACGGGCCTGGGCATCGGCACGGGCCTTGTCGAGCAAATGGCTCAAGTGGCCCAGCATGGCGGTGCACACCGGCAAACAGGTTTGAGACAAAGAAATGGACATGGGGTTCTTTCTGAAAATTAAAACGCGCCGGGGTAGGCCCCGCCGTCGATCAAAACATTTTGACCGGTGATGTAGCTGGCTTGCTGGCTGCACAAAAAGGCACAGGTTTCACCAAACTCTTGGGCCGTGCCAAAGCGCTGGGCCGGGATGGTTTTGCGCCGCGCCTCGCTCACTTCCTCGACCGACTTGCCGGCTTTGGTGGCGATGGTTTTTTGGTTGCTGCGCAAGCGGTCGGTGTCAAACGCACCGGGTAGCAAGTTGTTGATGGTCACATTGCGACCGGCCAACTGGCTGCTGCGCGAGGTACCTGCCACAAAGCCCGTGAGGCCACTGCGCGCACCGTTGGACAAACCCAAAATATCGATGGGCGACTTGACCGCGCTGGAGGTGATGTTGACCACCCGGCCAAAGCCGCGCGCGGCCATGCCGTCCACGGTGGCGCGGATCAGCTCGATGGGGGTCAGCATATTGGCGTCCACCGCCTTGATCCAGGCGTCGCGGTCCCAATCGCGAAAGTCGCCCGGTGGCGGGCCGCCCGCGTTGGTGACCACGATGTCAAAGTTTTTGCCCGGCCCACCGGCCACGCCCCAAATCGCCTCGCGACCGGCTTCGGTGGTGATGTCTTGCGCCACCACCAAGATCTGCGAGCCGTGGCTGCGCAACGCCTTGGCAGCTTCTTGCAAAGCCTCGGCACCCCGCGCCACCATGACCACGTTGACGCCCTCTTGGGCCAGTGCCTGCGCACAACCAAAACCCAGCCCTTTGCTGGCGCCGCCCACCAGGGCCCATTTGCCTTTGATCCCTAAATCCATCATCGATCTCCCAGTTTGCTCACCATATAAACACCGCCC